>QNCB01000001.1 GCA_003644335.1 Planctomycetota bacterium
CAGGTGGGCTGAGCTGAATGAGAAGGTGGCGAACGTGTTGGAGCAGTCTCCACTCGCGGACGCTGTCAAGATCGCTGCGCAGCAAGGCCACGCAGACGCTACTGCCGCCCTGGAAGAACAGCAGAAAGAAGCGTCAGACGCGGAGACGCTCCAAGAAATCGTCAAGCTTGCGGAGTTCGGCAACCAAGAAGCACAAGCCTTCTTGCAGAAGCTGGCTGCTGAGGAGTACGACCGGGGCAAGGAAGCCGCTTTGGAAGAGGTGCACAACACTGCCGCTCAGGAGTTCCTCAAGGGGGCCGCTGAGGTGCAGGTGTTGGTGAACCTAGCGAACCAGCAGTAAGGTCATGTACGGACACGACACCATTAAGCTGTACGCTGAGCTTTACAAGATGGCCTATGAGGCCATGGCGCAGCGGTACGGTGTCGAAGGAGAGGCGACATGAAGCGTCTACCAAACGTCCGTGAGGTGATGACCTCTGTTCGTGCTTCCGTTGCGCAGGTACGTTCGGAAAAAGTTGCCGCAGAAGCTCCTGGAGCGAACCTATCCGTTGACGTCGCCCAGGACTTGATGAAAGTGGCTTCTGAAATTAGGGATGGGAGTTTTGCTCCGGTGACCTATAATGAAGTCATGAAGTTCGCATCGCTGGTGAAAGAGGCTGTGCAAAAATGACCTCTGCTGAACAACTCAGGAAGCTAGCACAAGAGTTGCGGGACGCTTCCAAGAAGATGGACGAGGAACGCACGCAGAAGTGCGCGCAGATCCTTGTTGCAGCTCAAGGGTTGAACGAGCTCCGGCGACGCAGAACAGGAGATACAGGCAAATGATGATCGATTCTGACACACTGCCTAAGATCGCCACGGTCCTCGAAAAGCTCGCCGAGTACATCGAGAACGTTGAAGCTTCAAAGGTCGCCGAGGTCATCAATAAGAAGACCGCTGCGGCTAAGGCTTTGGCGGATAAGTTGAGCACGGCGACGGGTGAGGATATCGACGAGAACGTCGTGCAAAAGCTCGCTGAGCTCGACCCCGAAGTGGCCGCCATGATCGGAAAGTTCGCTGGTGATGCTACCAGCGTAGATTCCATGGGTGGTCCAGAAGAAGGTAGAACCGAAAAGACGGCGTCCGCAGGAGATTCAGCTGACGCTCGTTTCATTGGCTGGGTCACTGGACCTTAAACGGAGGATGCGATGAGCAATCTGAATTCACTATTCGACATTGTGACCCGGGACCCGCACCCCAATGCGCTTGCGAGTCTCATGGTCATTTTGGACGTCGCTGGCGCTCCCGGTCCGGCCCCTTCGGGGACGCCGGTCGCTGGGACCATCGGCCCCGGTACCATCGTGATGATGGACGCTGCCGGTGAAGCTGTTCTCGGGGACAGCGGTGCCTGGGCGGCCGCCACTCCGATCATGTACATGGTCGCGGTGGATGGCGACATGGACTATGACGGTGCTTTTCTGCATCGGATCACTACTCTCGAGGGTGGTCTGCAGATGAAGACCGAACAGTTCGTGGCAGGCGTGTACGTTCCCGGTCAGCCGCTGACGGTTGGCACAGGTCCGACCGCGGGTCAGCTCCTGGGTCTCACCCTCGCCGGTGAGCCCCTGGTGGCATTCGTGGGTCCAAACGGAGTCAACGCCGACGGCACGCTCGATGTGATCATGCCGCAAAGCAACGGCCGCTAAGGAGGGCGTCATGGATTATAACGTTGAAACGCCGGAAGTGACTGCCCAGCTCGTGAATTCCAGCTTCGTGCGGAAGATCGACGAAGGGCGTGTCAAGGAAGCCGCTGAGGAGAGCACCGCGTTCATCCGTGAGAAGCTCCGTCAGGAAGCGGCCGTCCGTGAGATCCTCGCCCCGGAGGGTATTTCCGAGGAAGAGATCGACCGTGACGAGGACACGGATCAGCCGAAGAAGATCATCGACAAGGAGCCGGACTCGTATGCTACGTTCGTTCAGTTCCAAGGTGTCGGTCCCCGGACTTGGTTCAAGGGTCCGCGGTATGCGATCTATTTCGGGAAGATCGAATCTCAGCGCTTCACCAAGGTGAAGTGGGAGCTGATGACGTACACCAGCGACATCCGCAAGATCCTGTCGGACAACTCGGTCAAGGACATGGCCGACGAGGAAGACAGCAAGTGGAACGAGCTGGTCACCGACATCATCAACGCTAACCCGCTCGAGCAGCGGACCGCTGGTGCGTTCCAGTCGTCAACGTTCAAGCAGGCTATGCAGAAGATGCTCGGTCGTCGGCGCCCCATTGGCAAGATGCTGATGACGAAGCTGCGCTACATGGACGCGCTGGATCTTCCAGCGGTGACGGTCGGTGATGATATCGCCAGCCGCCACTTCGACCAGGGCATTGAAGCCACAGAGAGGCTGTGGGGCATCCCGGTGGTGACCACCATCAAGAGCGACATTTACGACCCAGACAAGGCGTGGATCTTCGCTCCGCAGAAGCCCAACAACTTCCTGGGGAACTTCTACCTGTTGCAGGATGCTACCCTGTTCATCAAGCAGGAAGCGGACGTCATCATGTTCTGGAGCTACGAGGCTCTGGGCATCGGCGTTGGTAACCGGCTGTCCATGCAAGAAATCCAGTTCTAATCGAACTGGATTGCTAGGTAGAGCACTGGGGCTTTCCTGCCCTTCCTGGAGGAGTCAGACATGAAATACATGAAGTTGACGAACGTGTCTCCAGCGCGCAAGGCTTATTCAGGTCTGCGTGACGGATCGGGAAGGCCTCTAGTGCTAGATCCCGGTGACATGAAGCCCGTCCATCCGGGCGTCATGAAACACCGTACCATCGAGGCGGACATCAGGGCAGGAGTCCTTTCGGTTCAGATGCCGGGGGAGGAGGCGCCCAAGCCCGCGCCAACTCCTGCGCCTGCTGACTCTCCACCGGCCGATCCTCCCGCGGATACTCCTCCGGCGGACAATGACGACGTTGATAAAGATGACGGGAGCGAGGATGATAACGCGGAGCTCCGCGAGCTCTTCCTCAGCGCTCCTGGTATCACTGAGAAGAATGTCAACGCCGTCCTAGACGCCTACACAAACCTCCAAGAACTGGCCGACGCCAGCGAGGAAGACCTCGTTGCTGCTGGTGTGACCAAGTCTTTCGCAGGGCGTGTTGTAGAGTGGGCCATCGAGAACCTCTAGGCTACCTCAAATCCTTGTTGTGACTACCCGACTGTCGTCGTATCCTTTCTATATGACGACGAAAGTCGACCATAACTATCCGTCTCCTGGAGACTTGGTAATTGTAGACGCTGATACGTCTAATCCGATTCAGTACGCCATCATTCGGGTCTACAATGCAGCTTCCTACCCCCCCAGCTCATTAATTCGAGAAACCTGGGTCGGAGAGACCCAAACCGACGTCAACGGTGAATGGCTCGACCCCATTTTTTTGGATGACGGCCTGAATTGGGTAGTTCAAGTAAGTAAGAGACTCACGTACAGCACTCAGATTGTGGAGATCTCCACATGACTGTACACGTGAATCACGACTATCCCCACGAAGGGGATTTACAGGTTGTTTCTGAAAACGGAGAACCTTTGGAAGGAGTGACTATACGAATTTTTGAGCTCGAGAAATTCCTGGCGGGGGAGACTAGCAGTTGGGTGGCAGAGACTGTTACCGACGCAGATGGTAATTGGGTTGATACCATCGATTTGGAAGACGCTAGGTCTTGGGCAGTACACTTTCAGAAGCTCGACATTGTCGGTCCTGAACATCGAGAAATAATGACATGATTCCCGAGGTAATACGATGGGCGACCCTATGGACAGTCGGCCTCCAAAAACGCCGCGCAGCACATTTAGTAGTAGTCCCAATGGTGGAGTATCCCTGAAATGGATCGAAAGAGAGCTCAGTCGTCTGGACAGCGGAAAAGTAGACAAAGCACACTACAAGCCCGAACTGTCGAATTTAAAAGAGAAGCTTAGTACTTTTGAAAAACAAATTTCAGAAGTAAAGCGAGAAATTGAAGATGACCTCCAAAAGCTCCAGACCCTCCTTGGCGATGACGTCTCGGATGCGCAGGCCGCGGCTATCAGCGCGGAATCCAAGGCGGGGCAACAAGAAGAAAGGGTCGAACTCGTGGAAAAAACCGTGAATTTTTGGGGAACCTGGTTTTTACGTGGTCTCGTAGGTATGATTCTTCTTTTGATTACGGCTGGTGGAGGCTGGGTTTATTCTCACGTTAGGCTAGAAGAAACAGCTAAGAATTCTAGCAAGGCCGTTGAAAACCTACGTGTCGAAGTTGTTCAAGTGAAGCGAGCGCAACAAGAACAGCGGGATACCCTGACTCGAATGGAATCTCGGACCTTCGATGAAGAGGAAGAAGTGGAAAAGGCGTTGCGGCGAGTCCTTATTGACGTATTGGACAAGAAAAAAGAATAGCTTTGAGCTATAATTGAGGCGCTCAAGGAGGACATGATATGACAGCCATCCCGCTAAGAACCATTGATTCGAAAACCATTGTAGGAAATAACTTGGTGGGTGTGCGCCAGCGGGTGATTCGGACGGGCCAGTTCAATGGTGTTGCGCCGGTAGTGACGGGTCCTCCGCAAATTGATCCTCTCGATGGCGCGATGTTCGCTTCGGACTTGTACATGTATGCTGACGTCCAACCCGAATGTCTGGTGGGGAATCTTGCTGACGTTAATGGACAAGTGTTGTTTAAGGCAATAGACCAAACGGTAGACGCCAAGCTTGTCACCATTTCTTTAATTCCGGGTACTGCATTGAGTGTAGATATCGTAGGTAGACTAATTGTGATCACATTTGTCAATGGTGTTACGACGTATGCTGCTCTCCTTGTTGCTTTGGCTGCTCACCCAGACTTGCCGACCTACTTTGACATGGCGCTTCCTGGGACTGGAGCGTCTAATGTGATCGCACAGGATGCCCTCACCTTTGTGGAGCCCCCTCTCGTACAGGCCGTGCAAAACGACGGGGGAATTTTCATGTTTACCCCCGGCCCCAGGGCAATTTCCTTGCATTCTATTTCGCTGGTATGTGGTGCCGGATCCATAGTCGATGCCTTTATCCGAGATAAGGGTGGCGCCAACCCCCGGCAAATTCTCACGGGTGTAGCAGGAGCCGCGAACGATCATACTGTAGATATTCCACTTTTGTCGTCTGAGGAAATCATGATACAGGAAACAGTATCCGGTGTGCCGGGAGTTGGAATTGATAAGTATGTGACACTTTACCTCGTAAAAGACCAGGTACTCTAGATGGCGGTCACCCTCAACCAGAACGCGGCTCCCCTCACTATGGATGTCATTCGGATGTTCTTGAGGGATCAGCCCGACAAGAATCCGCTTCTGGAAGACGTGGAGTGGGATGAGAAGGAGATCAACAACGCTATTGATCTGGCAGTTTCCAAGTATAACGTGATGACACCTATCACAAATACCTTTCCGGAGCAGATGAATGCTTGGATGCTTTTGACAGGTGTCTGTTGTATCCTGTTCCGGTCGGAAGGTGCGAGGCAATTGCGAAATCAAGTTCAAGCACAAGACGGTGGAATTGCTCCGGTTGGCTTGGACGAAAAAGAGTCCCTCTACATGCGCTGGGCTGATTGGTTCTGTGCCGAGTTTGAGAAAATTGCTCGAGCGGTCAAGACTCAAGCCAACATGGAAGGTGGTTGGGGCGGCTTGACTAGTGGCGGAGGTGGCGCATACGGTGGGATGTCTTCCGGCTACCGTTGGGTTGGTCGCTGGTATCGAAAAATCTAAAGGAGACGCAGATGGATCCAACTCTACGACAAAAAGTGGCCCAGTTTTTGAAAAGCGAGGGCGTTTTCGAAAAGAGCGCGGCTAGAATGCCTCCGGTGGGGGACGTTCTACGCGGTGCGGGGTTCAAGTTGAAGGCACTCGCACGAGCGCATCGCGGGAAGTTGGGTCTCATCGGCGGAGCCGGAGCCGTTGGCGGCTTGGCAACTTCGATGGGTAAGGGTGAGCAGAAGGCGCAACAAGACGCAGCCGAGCTCAACCAACTGATTGAGGCGTACCCGGAGCTGTTGTATGAGACTCCGCATACCCCCTATCAGCCAGAAGGTGAACCCGCATACTATCAAACAGGGATGGGGGGTTACCCTCAGTACTAAGTGATGAAGGGTACACCTTACTCACAGACTTATGCTAAGCAAAAAACTCCTCCGCTACCGACCAAGTTCAGTGTTGAGGTAACTCGTACGGTTGCGTCCTTTCCTCGTCGAGTTTTTATACAGTGGGCTCTCCGGAAACCTCCCGCAGGGGATGGCTTTTTATTTGACGTGTACCGTTCTGGCTCTCCTGAGGGAGAGTGGGAAGAGTTGGTCACTGACCTGGCCGACGTGTACCTTTACGTAGATGGGCATTTCGATGAGCCCATTGTGGCAGGTGGTGAGCGTCGCGACCTCAATCTGTTCTCTTTGCACCGCACGATCTACTACAAGGTCGTGTGTAGATTTGGTTCTCAAACGGCTGAGACGGTGGCGCAACTCGAAGCAGGACTTGACCGCCGACGAAAAGGAATCCATCGAAAGCTTGTCCGTGATGCCGCCAAAGCATTGAAGCTGGTAGTGGGAACGGAAGTCGCTATTTTAAAGAAACGCCGGTGGGGGGCTAAATGTGAACACTGTGTTTCGAAGGGTACTGCTCAAGTAGTTCGAGCACACTGCAAATACTGCTGGGGAACCGGGTTCTTGGGGGGCTATTGGGAACCTGTTTACGGATATGCTCAACGTCAACGCTCGCCTATCCAGACGCAAGTAGCCCCTGAAGGTCATCTGGACCTAAATCGAGTGCAGGTCATCATGCTTAACTTTCCGCAAGTAGAACCAGGTGACGTCTTAGCATTCATGCGTGACGACAAGCGTTACAAAGTTGAAATAGTTAACCCAACACAAATTCACTCTGTGGATGTACATCAAGAACTTCAAGTGTCTGAGCTTGCGCGGTCCGCAGTAGAGTACGGCCCCGAGATCGACGCTTGGCACGACCCAAAATGGTATTGATATGGGTGGAATAGTACGCACAGAACCCCCCAACCTCCCACGCCTGGAGGGAGAACACCAAGACATCATGCCGGGGACACCCTTAGCGGTGGTCGGCTGTTGGCTTGCTGCGTTACGTTATCGTTTTAACGATAACCCTGGTGAGCCCCTCCCGTGGGTGTGGGATCCGGATTTGCGCCCGGACGATGACGAAGATGGACAACCTCGAAGCGAAGAGGGGGTCCCGCGAAAGCTGTTAATTGAGGCAGCATTCAACATTGAAAAAGAGATTCGAAACTACCGTCCGGCTATTTACGTTGATCGAGGCGCTATCGTACCCATGAAGCACCACGTAGATAACTTTGTGGGAAAGCATATCCCGACAGGGCTCAAAGCGCATCACGCGATGGCTAACATGCCCATGTCTTTTTTAGTTGAGTCAGAATCCGCCGGAGAGTGCTGTCTTATTGCAGACACCGCTTGGTTTTTTGTCCTTGCTACGCGGGACCTTTTTAGAAAGGATTTTGGGTTCCACGAAATTTCTAACCCTGTGATGGGCCCAACACAATCACAGACAGCCCACGATAAAACAGTGTGGCAGACAACAGTAGAGTTCAACGTCCAGTTTGATCTACGCTGGACTACGCGTCCAATTGCTCCGTTCCTGCGGGAAATCAATCTCCGATTGCGGGATGCTGCTAACCCGCAGCTGGTCTATCATGAAATTGCACTACGCGATTCGGATACTTGACCGTATAATTGGGCGAGCAGATAAGACGCGACAAGACGTGGAGGAGACCCCATGGCTATGCAACGACCTAACGTGATTGTCTTCCAAGAGTACGAGAGCATCACGGTAGCCCCCGACATCCCTGACCTAAATGTCATCGTTGTCGGCTACGCCTATCAGATTCTGGACTACTTGGATGATAAATCTGACTGTAAAGCTGACACAGGTTACGGTGTCGAAGACGGGGCTATCCCCGTTGCTGGATCTGACAACTACACCGATCCTACAGCAGTGATATTGTCCAACCCGCCCAATATCGAGTCTGGTGCCCTTGTTTCGGAGGACAGCGTAAGCGTTTTCTTCGACGATTTGCGCGCCGTCGTGTCTGAGTGGGACGGTGTGGCTGCCACGCACGGGCGCTACACGCAGAACGACAACCTGTTTTGGGCTAACGACACCGACGGGTTAAACGCTGCGACATTCCCTGCAACCAACGGTCAGCATTTCGGCTCTGAAGGAGTCGAAGCAGGCGATATCCTGCTGGTACAGCAAAACGCCGGTGGGTCTGCGGACTACAAGCTGACAGTTCGGGAGTTGTGTTACACCTTCTACGATGACAGTGTGACTCCGCTCACCTTCATTACTAACGGTGTCTCTCCTGGCGACATCATGACGGTGTGGAATGATTCGGCTCCCACCGTTCGCGACGGTACGTACATCGTGAAGCGTGTACTCACCGAAACTTCTCTTGAAGTCGAAGAGGTGATCCCCGGAGCCGGAAACATCACGGTTGCTGGTCCCAACTGTTTCATTCGGATTCAGTCTCCGGCAGGGGTTGTTCGCGTTGAAAACACCACCCCAGCTGACGGCGCACTCTACGACACCTGTAACGCTCGAATGAATTCGGACTTCGGTGCCGACTACGTGGGTCCGCCTCCTGGAGCGTCTACCGAGAAGTGGCGAATCGAGCGTGAACTTGTCGACGTCGACCTGGACGCCACCGATTTCTCAGTGAGCGGAAACGAGATCACCATCAATGGAGCGTTGACTGTCGACGTAAGCGCTACACTGTTGGGATGTCCCGTGACGTACTCTGAAATCTACGTGGAATACATGGCGCAGAGGACGGATCTCCAAACGGTCAACACACTGACCTCTACTGCCGAGATGGAAACTACGCTTGGCAAGCTCGACGCACGGAATCCGTTATACGTTGGTGCATACATCGCCGCGCTGAACACCACGACTCCAGTGAAGGTCTACGGCCTTGGAGATTTCGCTTCGGAGGAGCTGGCGTACCTCGACTTCATCGATAAGATCAGTGCGGAGCGTGACATCTACGCCATTGTGCCACTGACCTACAACACCACGGTCCTGGCGTCCCTGAAGTCCATGGCTGAAAACCTGGCCGATCCGAACTATGTCCTGACCAATGGGATTAAGCAGAAGTTCCGCGCTATTTTGGGAGCGGTCAAGCTGGAGACTCAGAAGGTTATCCAGGACGTGACCGGCGGGGCGTCCACCTTGCAGAAAGCAGGGACTGCGCCGGTGGTCCCCACCAACGACGATTACCGCACCATGAAGATCTCAGGTGCGGCAATGCCGGATCTCACAGCCGCGAAAGTCCTTCCGGGAGACCGAGTGCAGTTGCAACTCTGGGATGGTGCGGCGTTGCAGGCATTTGAGTTTACGATTTCGCACTATAACGGAGTTGTGACACTCAAAGAGGAACTCGAAGTCGACCTCAATACCGCCCAGCCTGTGACCCAGCAAGGTCTCCCGGTCTGGGGTGCGGGTCCGGGTACGTGGGATAACTGGCTTCCTGCGGGCTACACCTACGCGCACGCCACGGAAACCTTTGCCATCGTAGACCCTGACGGTATTCCAAAGGTGTCGTTCATCCCGGGCGTCGGTAACCTAACGCTTGAAGCAGCTAACCTCGATGATTACTACCTGGTTCTTCAAGTGCCGGGAGCGACGTTCATTACGGACGGTGTCATCCCTGGAGATACCCTTCAGATGCCGCTGGATTGCGAGGCTGACCCGGGTGATTGGGATGACCTGACCAACCTGCAGGAGTGGGAGGTCAACGCCATCCTGAGTCAAGAACGGATAGAAGTTCGAAATGAGGGAACCAACAGCTCAACGGTGGCGAACGAGCTCCCGCACCTGAAGAAGCGCTCTCTAGTGCCGCCACTTACCGGTGTTTTGGAAGACGTCACCAATGGCGACATTTTCTTCCGCATCATGAGGGACATGGACAAAACCGAGCAGGTCACGTCCATGGTTGCGGTAGCTACGAGCTTCACGAGCAAGCGTCTCGTCCTGGCGTATCCGGATTCGGTGGACATTTCTGGGCTGGTGGACGGCAGCAAGCCCCGGTACGGCTCGAATACTCCAGCGGAAGCCGACCCGCAGCCGGGTTACTACCTGGCATGTGCTATCGGTGGACAGACTGCCGGGCAGCCGTCGCAACAAGGCTTTACGAACCTGGGAATCTCCGGGATCTCGAAGCTCTACAACTCGAGCACGTACTTCAACGAACAGCAGATCACCGATCTGTCCAACGGCGGCGTGTACGTCTTCATCCAGGACAACCTGGCGTCACTACCGTACAGTGTGCACGAAGTCACAACGGACACGACAGCGCTGGAAACCGGTGAGTACATGGTGGTGAAGAATTTCGACTTCATCGCCTGGACGTTCCTCGATACCCTCTTCCCGTTCCTGGGGATCTGGAATGTTACCCCGGAAACCATCGAGTTCATTCGGCAGGCTATACGGACGACTATCGAGGCTCTCCGAGCCCGGTATGTTTCGAAGATCGGACCGCCTTTGATTGACGCGGTCATTGATGGTGTGGAAGAATCAGACTTGAGCACGGATCGGATCGAGGCGTACGTGAGCGTCGATCTTCCGATGGTCCTTAACACGATTGGACTGCACTTGGTGGCGTAAATGGAGAAGGTCAGCGAAGACGTCATCGTCAAAACTGCACACCTGATAGGTGTGACACAGGCGATGTTAGACAAAGGCTACACTAAAGATGGAGTGAAGTTGGCGTACGTCCAGTCTGGCGTGTTCCCGGAAGACATTGCTGACTATTTCGTAAAGGCCGCAGCCGAGACAAATCTGACCAAGGAAGCCATAGCGCCCGCTGTTGTTGCAGGAATTGCTGCTATCGGATCCAAAGTAGGTCCGTGGCTTCTTCGGGGTGCTAAAGCGATTGGTCGTTGGGCAGGTAAGTCCAAGGGTACCCTTATGAATAAGGGAACTCAGATGGAGGGTCTCAAAGGTAAAGCTACGCAGTTAGCAGGGAAAGCTGTCGGCGGAGCAGGGGCCGGAGCCGGTAAAGTCGTGAAAGGTCTGGGTAAAAAGACTGTTCAGGGAACGGCCGCGGTTCGGCAAGCAGGCCAAGCGTGGCAGGGAGCACAAGGTGCAGGAGCTAAAGCCAAGCTTCTCGGATCTGGAGCCGTTAACGCCGGTAAGGGTCTTGTGTTCGGGAGCGGAAAAGGGGTTGGAGGGGGCATCGGACGCGCAGGATTCTATGGTAGTATGGGAGCAGGGGCCTTGACTATGGCTCGAGGCAGAGGCGGCACACAAGCAAGTCCGCAGATGCAGCGGATGCAACAGATGCAGCAGATGTACCCGCAACAGCGGATGTACGGAGGATAGCATGCCAAGTAATGTACCACTGGGAATCACGAAGGGCATTGGGAACTGGTTTTCCCAGCAGCACTCCGTTGAACGCGTCACGGACAACGCGGCGTATACCTCAGCCCACCCAGACGATACCCTGGTGTTGGCGGGTCCTCCGCGTAAATTGAGCGTACAGGAGCAGGCCTCCTCCGGATGGCAGAGCCTTCTGGCTATCGGCATGATGCAGACGTTTCAGATTACGTCGCAGAAGCCGACTCAACCGCTGATGGCGTTGGGGTCCGGACGCACGTTCTACGTGAGTGGCAAGAGCCAGACCACGTGGCGGATTGGCCGACTGTTCGCCAACGGTCGCAACTTGCTGCGGGCGCTGTACCATAACGCGGTCGCCGGAGGCGTAGAAGTTCAGAAGCTGGACGATCCTGCCTCCGAGAATCAGTTCGACAACATGTTTACGAACCTGGACTCCGAGCTGTACTACATACCGTTTGGCCTCGGAGCCATCTTCAAGGACAAAGTTCACGACCTGATCGGTGGTTTCTACGCTGAGTTGGCCATGATCAATAGCTACACTGTGGGCTTCACCGCAGGGCAGAATATGGTCATGGAAGACGTTGGTGGAATGTGCGACCGGCTACTGCCGTTCCGGCCCACGTCTGTGGCGCAAATGTCGAATGTTCCACGCTCGACTATCGACCAGGTCATCGGCTTCGTTCACAGCAATGAAGACACTCTCACCAAGAATACGGGCATTACCGATACTCAGCTGGATAAAGCTGACGCGTACCCGTAATCCTGCTATAGTTTTCGTGTTATGCCACCACGGAAATTTAAACACCTCGATTCATCTGAAGAAGTCCGACGCACCGCCCTGGGCGAACAGCCCATGCGGAATAACCTCTACGGTCCCGGCGGTAAGATGCTCGCCGAGATCCAAAAGTACGACCCCAAATCCGACACGTACCTCTTGGTCAGCAGGGGACTCGGTGGCGTTCCGGGACAAGCGGGGGGGCGGAGACTCGCTGGAGTTCCTCGCCGCGTAGAAGATCCGGGAACCATTGCACCACTCGAGAATGGTACAGTAGTTGTTGTCGATACCTCTCTGGGGTTTCCGTATATCGACGGTGTCCTGAACATCAACGCTTCGAGCGAAAAACGTGAACGTGCTCCGCAGCCCCCGTCGCTCGCCGGTGCTGAAGGGTCTACTGTCACTGAAGCGATGGTCACGGACGGAATGCCGGGGTATTACAAAAACGTCCAGACTCCGGATGACGTAGTTCCTGGAGACTTTGTTCGTATGTCCCCTGACGGAAATTACCTCGCTATTTTACGAGGTAAAGAGAGTCGCCTGTACGGGAGTGAGAAAGCCCAAATTTCCGTTATCGGGTTGAACGACCTGATTCGTGTGATTTGCGAGGACTACGAACACTTCAATGGTTTTGGGACTTTTAAGATTTCCAATGCTGAAGGACGCGGGAATATTGAAGTGCGAGGAGGCGCAGACCAGCTCAACGAAACCGGAGGTGATGAGGAGCAGTGGACCTTCCATCTCGATATCGGAGACCAAGGAGAATTCTTCGATATGCGCATCACCACTCTTGACGGCAAGACTCTGTCACAGTTCAAGCTCACGCCTGACGGCCAAATAAGATTGATGGCGGTGAAGGGCATCGAACTCGTCAACGCTGACGGAGCCCCCCGAAGTGAAGAAATAGGGGGCGACCACTATCGGCGAGTGATGGGCAGTACGAAAGATAAAATCTCTGGAGCGGCAACTACGACCATCGAAGGTGAACGCACTACGAATACGTCAGAGAGTGACAAGAAGGTTATAGGAAACGACCAGGTCAAAACCATCAATCGAAACAAAGTTACACAAGTCGGAGGTAACTTACAGGAGACAATTACAGGTGGAGATCCTCTCACCGCAAAGCCTACAAATGTTGCAGTAGACCGACAGGTTTTGAATGGAAGCTACTTCTTGGAACTGGGTAATCCTACCGCCGGGGCTAACCCCTCCGCCATGGCGGGGTACAACGTTTTTGTAAATAATGGTGAGATAACTTTTGGAGAGAACCCTCGAGCCCTCGTACCAGTTACGATGGCTAATGTAAATTTGAACACATCACAACCGAACTCCGTAGCTTTAGGAGGCACTGTGGGTCCTGGAGCAACCATGGCGGTACAGCACGCAATGTTGTTTGAACCCTTCTCTTCGATGATGGCTACGTTGATCTCGTTATTAGACTCCCATACACACGCAACAGCGTGGGGTCCTTCAAGTCCCGCTATGGCGCCTCAGCCCGGAGGTTTTTCATCAGCGTTGTCGTCAACTCTCCCCAATATCTCAAGTATTCGGGTCCTTATTGGGGCATAATCGCGGCTTGTATAAGGCGCACAGACATCCTATACTTGGTTCAGCAAATTTGAGAGAGCGAGGCTCCCTACAACGGAGGGTTTGAGAAATGCCTAAACTAATCGCTGCAGCCTTGATCAATGACGTAACTATCCAAGATCCGTTCCCGACGGATGACAAGCTCGTCATTTCGCTTCCGCACAGAGCAGCGGGTGCTCCCCCCACGTTCGTCGAGACGGACGTGACACGTGGGCAACTCGAACGCTTGCGGGATCAGATGGTGGGGTTGGAATCTCAAGGATTGATCCGATGGAGCGTCGAAGCATCGGATGAAGATGAGCGCGCTGACGAGTTCGGGTATGAGGGCCTCCCCATGCTCAGCTGGATTGACATAGCTGCCAACCCGCTCTCTGTGGGTGGTGGTGTCGCGGGTGGGACCATCACAGGAATCAACCTCCTAGGTGGTCAGGTCAAAGATCACGTCACTTTTGGGGACGTTGCGGACCCCAACAACTGGCTACGTCTCGACTTGCGCGTCACAGATATCGAGCTCAGTGGTGACTCGAATACGGGTGGCTTTTTCAATTTCAGCATTGTCGATGCCGGTCTTGGTAACCCGATTGCGGTGAACACCTATACCCCCGCTGTCGGTACCGGGCCGTACGACCCGACTTTCGTTCCGGCTGAAATCATCATGGAAGTCGACTTTGCGAACGTGGCCCATACCTGGGCTGCTCTGGGTGCGGTGATCAACGGTGCTGCAGGTCCTGGTCCCGCCGATATCTGTCAGGCAGTGTGGGATGTCGGTACTGACCCGATTACCCAGGCGTACGCAGCTGAGCGCTCCTCGGGGCTGCTCAACGGAGCCGGTTCCAGTCTGACTATCGGAGGCGCACCCGCGACCATCGATCTGATCGAGGATACCCGCGTGATTTACTCCATCGCGGCTCCCATCGTCGGTGCAGCCGGTGACATCGCCCAGATTGATCTCCGGACGAACAACAAGCTGGCTCAGATCAGCGCCATCCTCGTGGCCTAAAACCAAAAAAAAGAGGCGCAACGGTTTTTCGTTACGCCTCTTTGGTTCATTCATCTTCAGCACGGATCGCTTCCTGCTCGAACGGATTATTATCCGTATCGCCAGTGAACAACCATGCCTTTACCGTTTCGTAGTAGTACCCAGGTAGGAAACGTACCAGTCCACCACGGTCGCGAATCTGGTCGCAGTGTTTTAGCTCATGGCGCAAGTTTCGGGGAGTGAAATCCTCCATCGAACGAAACATGATGATCTCACCAAGAGCGAAGGATGTTTTCTGCGCGTGTCTTCTATCCCAGGTCGCAGTGTCTTTGTAACAGTAGAGCTCCACGCCTCTTTCCGTGCGAATGTAATGCCCTCGAACTTGGGCCCACAAACGTAGAGCATCGATTAACCAATCTCCCATGCAACCTCCTCATGGGAGAATCCCTCGAGACCGACATTCTTCGTAAAATTGATCGAGCTTTGCGTACGCTTCTTCCACGCCCACCCCTAGCTCATCTTCGGGGTAAGTATACCGTATGGTAGGAGCGACTTCTTCGAGATCTTTTATCCAGCGTATTCTCTTGGTGCGTCTCTTGATATTGACACGACGAATGAGTAGGACTGCGTCTTCAATCTCTTTGTCGTCCAACTTTTTGAGTGGTACGACCTTGCCAGCAGCGTTCATCCACATGTCGAAGTCCTCTATCCATCTCCAGTTTTTCGCGACTCTTGTGCTATCTAGTTTCTCTTGTTTCTCTGTTGATCGGTGTTTCACAGCTTTTCCAAGCTCACAATAGTAAAGCTCACTGAGCGTGAGTGCTACTCGCTGCTTTTCCCCCTTAACTATCATCTTTACTCGAACGTCTTTGGGCTTTACGCCGTTCTCTAGTTGGTGCTTGACTACACGCACATCTAAGGCGTGTTTTTCACACCCCGGAATGTAGATGCGACTACCGTCCTTGAGTGTGGCTACGAGTTCCACACAGCAATCTTTTTGGCACCCTTGTATAGTGCACCCTGTGTGGTCAGACCGGTGCTTATGTAGATAATGTCCCATAAAGTTCCTCACACCAAAAAAGACGCGAGGGGGGAGCACCCCTCGCGCCTCGACGGCGGCTACTTGTCGTCGCCCTGGTTGTCATCCGCATTCTCCTTGCGCTTCTTGCGGATGACGGAAACGACGGCCTCACCGCCGCGGAGGACCGCGTAGGTGGCGACGGGCACTATCAAACCTTTGAAGAACGCTCTCATTTTTTCTTCCTTTCGTAGTTCTACCCCTCAGAAGTCTGGAGGGCTGTTTCTGAGTACACTAACTTGTACCGTTTTCACCATCGGTTTTTGAAGGATCTGGGGACTCTTTTTCGGACTTTTCAGACTCTGAAGACTCTGGTTCCTCTTTCGACTCTTGGTTTTTTCTCTGTTTCCTCTCGGATAACCAATCCGCAGTTTTCTCGACGATTTGCTCACCGAGAACTGCCAGGACGGCTACCCCCACCTCAATCAGGATCATTTTCCAGGGTGGGCCACCTCTACCTTTCTTCGCCATTGTCTCTTACTCCTTTCTTTGCTATCGTTTTTTAATGACGTGGCACCAACAAACAGAGTCGTCGGAACTCGAAAAATTGGGTAAGATTACTGTGCGGCTCATCCGTGTAATGACGTACGAGAAGCTGGCTCGGGCACAAGCTCAGCTTAGAGCCCACGGGGTGCAAACTGAATTTCTCGATACGTTTAGGAAACACGCGGCTGCCGACCTGAAGAATCTGAGAAACCATGAGTCTGAATCTGGAGAGCGGAAAACGCGCAGCGACAGCTAAGGCCGCGAAGAATAGCGGGCTTTACGCTACTGCTCGTCGTCGATATGGCGGGAACATTACCGCAATGAAAGGTGATGCTCCGCTTGGGTTGCTCATTGGGCACGTCTTGCGAGTTAACCCCGCACTCGAAGACGCACCCGCAATCAAAAGAGATCGGCGCAGAGGTTTTATGAAAGCTTCCATCAACGAAGCCCGTACAGTAGACATCCGTGATGTACAACTGGATGAACCCGCTACCTGCGCGTTCGTTTACGGTCGTGAAATCAACCGATCAGCATCAAGTCTTTATACCACGTATCCTAGTCTCTTTACGCGTGCTGACCGGAACCTGTGGAAGTGTGCGTACCTCTTCGTAGTTCTCGGAGCTCCTATTTTCAACTTTATCTGGCAAAAAGCTAATCCGATTATTAAAACAACCAAGGAACCTGTTTTTGTCAGGAGCGGTCGTGGTGGAAGGGGTAACTGGAAGATTGAGGAGGAAGTAGAGAAGAGCTCCATCAACACTGCCTATGATGATATCCTTTACGCCGTAAATTCGATGACGGCCGCTCCTCCTGGGTGGCGGCTCACGGAATTTCGTAAGCTCGTGCTTGTAGATTGTGAATACGTTTTTGAACTGTGGCGGCTGTACGGACCCGAAAAGATGGTCGGGTTTGGAACATTGCCGGTTCTCAGCTACGATCAGATGCGCACCATCATGAATCGGGTGAAGTAGATGGGTTGGCAAAAATGGGAACTCGACTTACCCGACCTGTCTCCCGGGGCGGACCTCGCAAAAATCATTGATAAGATCCGAGAGTTCCTGGAAGTCATTGTCGGAATACTCGAAACCATTCTTAATTTCATCACCGCATTCACTGATCCGCTTGCCTCCGCCATTAAGTCGCTCATCGATAAAATCAAAGAAACCATCGAAGGGTTCTTGGAAGACGTGGGCGTCTACGTGTTACACGTGCCTATCCGCAAACGCCTGATGACCAACTTCCTCAACTTGGGGGATATCACTCCTGACTGGGCCGGGAACCTTGGCATTTTTGGAGAGGGTGTTGCAGACACTGATAGCCCCGGGAACTCTGGGCAGATTCTCCCGCCTTGGCAGGATGATAACCTGAACGACTTTTTGGTCCAGGCCAACCGTTACAACGGCGGGAATTACGGATTCTTTAAAACAGTCATCGAATCTCTCTGGGATCAAGGAGACATCAACCGTCCGCAATTCTTCGATGAGGATGATTACGTAGGTGGCGTCGTGATGTTGATGGGGACGGACTTTGATCCCCTTGGTTTTTTGGATGATATTTGGAAACTATTCGGTATCTTCGATTTGGGAATTGACGGTGTTCCCAAGGCCCCTCGTCCTAAAGGATTGAAGGGTCGCGCAATCACGCCTATCGTAAAAACTTCTACGAATGCTACTGGGGGGAAGTTCAGTGCGTTCCTTGAATGGGAACCTGTCGAGGTTCCTATAACCCAGCTTACGGACCTGGGTGGTGTCATTCTTTTCCCGGAGCGCTACGCCGTTCTACGGTCGAAGAACAACGTCAATGCTTTGGCTGCCAATTCGGTTCCGGATTTGATGGGTACGCGAACGCTTTCGAGCGGTGCTACGTTTGGACCTACCGAGGTCATCTATGAGGGTTCTTATGACCCCATGGACGTGACGTTTATCGACGAGGATATCGCTGCAGAACCTGATGATTCTTTCTACTACACTATTGCGTGGAAGTTGAAGGGTTACAACGCAGACGAAGCTGTGACTGATGATGGGGGTACGCCATACGACTATTGGTATACTTCAAACGTTGTGCGCATTGTACCGTATCCGACACGTCCAGGTAGTACTCCCCCTGATTGGATTCGAACACCTTCCATTGCTTCGATCTTCCCACAGTTCGCCTATTTCTTGAGGATGATTGTAGCAGAGCTGGAAAAACTCGCAGGAAAGCTTGTGGGGGCTCTCGATTTCATCACCGACTATGTTGAGTTTTTAAAGTCAGAGATCGCACGGTATGAGGCACTGGTAAATCGCATCCTCGATGCTATAGAGGCTATTCAAGCCAAGTTCGACCTCCCAACTTCGGGTGTTTATTACCGCCTTTTCAAGGGTCAAGGGGGTAATACTTTCTTCATCCAAGATCTCGCTCTTTCTCTGAGATCCAGTTACGCGTCTTCACCTCCGTTCCACAAGGGTGACGAGTACGTCACAGGTGTTATCCTGATGACCGGAGGACCCGAGGTTCTTGTAGAGACTTTGATGACGCTCATGGGGTGGCTCTTTGGAGGAAGTGCTAGCGGACTTACCCCTGTCCTCGAAGGTCTCGATACTGCGGTAATGGCGATTGAAGACCAATGCTTCGCCGAGGACATGTCCATCACAGCTTGTTCTGCAGAAACCGAGCTACCACTGGACCTCTGTGATCCTGGTGTAACCCCTGCGCCTACTGCTACATTCGGTCCGGACATGGGCATCGTGCCCGAGACCACGGAGGACTGATATGCCGATGTATGATTATCGTTGTCCTGATTGTGAGTGCGAAACTGAAGAAATTGTGTCCGACATCGCCACAGTCGTTTCATGTCCGGAGTGTGGAGCACGCATGGTCCGATTTTGGAAGTCTGCGCCTCCGACTCTCAGCGCAATCATCCCGTCTTACCCTGGCTGTAAAGGGCAGAAAGCTGGGTATGTCCATTCGCACGGCCCCAAACGTCCGGCTACTAAAATCCAATCTGGATACGGAGGAGCACAGAGTCCTAAAAGCTAAAAAGGAGGGCACGAACGCCCTCCTAGGTGGGATCCACCAGTTTCCAAAGCCAGAGGGTCCCAGTTCTTTTACCAAGGATTTCTATCCTGTGAGAAATGCCCTATAATACTATTGTCATGAGAAACGGACTTCTCAAATACGCTGGTAGTGTGTGGTTTCGGCCGCCTGGAGTTCCCTTTACATTTGCAGGATCTCCCGACTACCAAGAGCGCCTTACGGGTATGACCAAGTGGGCTCCGCGTGGGATGGTGGAAAATGTAGCCGAGGGGCTCCAAGAAGGTCGTACTGTAGAAGAGCTGGCGCAAGAGGAGCGTAGCAAAGGACTTCTCAAGAGCCTTGGTGTCGGAGCTTTGGCGGGGGGCACTGCTGGAGGAGTGGCGGGACGCGTTGTGGGAGGAGAAGCCGTCGCGGCTCCTTTCAAGGAACTCCTGTCTAAAGGCGTCTCGCGAAACACTCTTAAGGGTTTGTGGAAAATTCCAGGCTCAGCGAAACTACTCCCGTTGCTCGGGATCGGAGGTGGGTTGCTCGCCGGTGGTGCGCTCTGGGGGGCTGGTAGAGGCCGACGAGAGAGTCAGGCACGCCAGGTATCCCGAGGGCTTCTCGCTGAACGCGTATTACAGAGAAACGCACTAAAAGAGGCCCTAAAAACAGAACAGCCGTACAACCAGCCGCTTCTCAGAGGAGTTCCGCTCACAAGTGCGTCAGCAGACACTCCGTATGCTGTGAACTTGCCCTACTCGGGGATGTAAAATGTATCGAGAGTTGGAAAAAATAGCCTTCATTCCCAACCCTGGGAAAGACGCCATCTATGAGAGACTCCTGCAGCGTGAAAAAGAGCTGGCACAGGTGCGAGGGGTCAAGGATTTCACGCCTGGAATGCGGATGTCTGGACGAGCTCCCGGCCCACATCCCGCCATGGAGAAGGAGATCCTGAAGGGTACAGGTCCTGGGGTAGGCCAAAAGGTAAAACACCATACGATAGGACGCCTTCGTCGATTGTGGACACAGCCTGGAAAGTACAAGTGGCTACGTCAAGGAGGTCTCCTGGGAGGAGCGGTTGGTTTGGGACTTCTAGGAAAAGCATGGATTGACTCCGCGAAAAACGAGAAACTCCTGAAAGAGCAGCAAGCCCAGGATGTCTTGCGCAAGTACAGTGCAAAGTTCGATTACGCGCCAAACGCGCCCGTTACGCCGAAGCCTGCCAAATTCCCAAAGATGCCCGCCCCGATGAGTACGAACGCGGGAAAGCCCGACATTCCGGGTACCAAGAAACAAAAAGTAGAGCAGGACTTTTCAGGAGAGTCCGCGGAGATCAAAGTGGCAACGACCAATGACGTACTCGCCAAGCTCGCGTTCATGGACGAGGGTGCGATGCCGTGGATCGCTGGACTCGCGGGGGGCGCCGGAGGGTACTACGCGGGTAAGAAAATCATTGACCCCATCCTTGGGCTCGGTCAAGAAAACCTGCGGCGTAAGATCCACATCGCGGAGAAGATCATTGAAGGATTGGAGAAGGGTAAGAAGGTTGCGCCGTTCGCGGGTGCTACCGTAGGTGCGATCCTCCTCGCTGCCATCGCAGCTAAGAAGGCCAAACAGAAGCAACGCGAAACCATGGAGCAAGTCGAGGCTATGGGAGGCCCCGCGCGAGAGGGATTCAGTCCCTACGACCGACGTGCTCTCTCCGACCCATTGGCGGCCTATTATGGGTGAGCCCACCATCTACCGTCGACCGACGGTTAACCTTCCTGCGAAGCCTCCCAAGAAGAGAGACCTAGAAAAGTGGCGCTGTCATCGTACGCGCAAGGGTAAACCCGTTACTGCCCCTCTCCCTCACAAGAATTGAAAAGCTCTCCATTACCTGGTAAAAGAAACTGATCTGACTGACCTAACCCTGCTACCCAGGCAGTCAGGGCTGTAGGTTGAGTGCACGGGGCTCACCTACGATATTGCGGGATGACGCAGTGGTAGCGTGCTAGGTTCATACCCTAGAAGTCGGGGGTTCGACTCCCCCTCCCGCTACTATGAATCCGTGTTCGAGTCCGGACCTTGAGGGAGTCGGGGGGCTCATAATCCTCGGATAACCCTCTCGGACTGACGGCAAGAGCACGCACCCCTGGTAGGGACCAACAGATTGGAGGACACTATGGCAACTTAGATTCTTTTCATGGGGCCGAAACGGTTTCGACGTGTGCGATGGAAGCGTACTGTGCGTGTCCCGCCTTGTGTGTTCGGCGGGTTAGAACGGACACTCAACTCGAACTGCCGACAACGTAGTTCCCTTCCCGACCCCGATGGCGACCCCGGTCGCCCGGGCTGCCTAAACGGCACGGGCGTGCCCTGAGTAAGGAGCTCGAGTAGCTCAGGGGGCGTGATTACACGAGCAAACCCAGGCTGAGTTCTGCGTGATGACGCCGGGTAAACGAAAGCGCAGTAAGGCCGTGATGACTTGTCTCTCGGAAGTCACTGTCTGAAACGAAAAGAGAGACCACACACGTGAAGATCAGTACGTAACGCGTAAACGGACCCGGGTTCGACTCCCGGCGGCTCCACCACACAGTCGGCAGCTGTGTTGCACTAGGGAGGGGTGCAGTGTATAAGTACTCCCTCATTGACAAACTAAAGAGGAGAAGGTCCGGATGGTCGATGTCTTTGGTTTGATTACTTTCCAAAGTCCCGGATAGCCTTCTCCGTATCTTGGCCCCGTCGACTAACGGTTAGGTCACTGGCCTTTCACGCCAGCAGTGGTGGGTTCGAATCCCCCTGGGGTCACCAAAGTTGCGGGACTCTGTTATACGAAGGGCTTGGCGCCGTCCTTTCGTAGGTAGGAGACATTAACGGGCCCCATACCAGAGGTAGCACGCGCCCTGCGAAGACGTGTAGATGCCGAGAGGGAGACCTGACTGAGGACTCTCTCGTCCCGCAACGCTCTTTGAAAATTTAATACGTACGGAGGTAAAAGAGAAAGATTTCCCTGGAATACAAGATCGCCTTTCGTGGTGATCTATAACTACGAAGGAGGACTCTCCATGACTGAAGCTAAGAACCCCAAAATTCCGTTGGCCAGGCTGCTCCTGCGCCGCAAGGAACTCAACGCCCTGTTCCAGGCGCGCTTCGATGCGCTGCGCCTCGAGCTCACCAAGGACGACCTCCAGCGCCGCAAGGTGAACGAAGAGACCGACCAGGTGGAGGGCGTGATCTCGCTCGTCGACAAAGCCGGGCTCGAGAAGGAGGCCGACTACTACGCGCACCAGCGAAGGCTCGCCGACAGCGTCGTCCAGCAGGCCAACTGGGCGACTGACGTCGAAGTCCCGGCCCACGTCATGACCGACGACGACGTAACAGAGACCAACGACAAAGCGAAGGCCAAGCTCGCAGAGCTCCTTGTCCGACGCAGGGACCTCGAACAGCGCATGAGCGCCTTCGGGCCTTCCCTCCGCTTCCGCACCGACGACCTGCACGAGCAGGTCTCGGACAGGCTCCCCATCGCCGATGGTCTCGCCAAGATCACGGAGAAGGTGGAGCGCAAGACTCCCTCGCAGCTGAAGCCATTCATGCAGCACGATGCGCTGCAGGCCAAGCTGCGGGCAGTCGATACTGTGATCCAGAAGGCCAACTGGGACACGGTCGTGGAGGTGCCGGTCACGGTGCTCTCCAACTTCTCGGCGTGACCCGGTTCTGACGTGAGGGTTCCCTGGTTCGCCGGGGGGCCCCACTGACGACCCGGTCACCATAGGATGGGCGTAGCGCAGGACTAGGGTTTGCACGGCACCCTAAGCCGTAGGTGTCACCGGTGGCATCGTCGCAACTCGTTTGATTGTCTACAAAACGATCAACACTCAATGGACTGGCTGTTAATCCAGAAACCAAGAGCTAAATGTATCGGAGAATACGTTTATTCAAGGCCACGAACTCCGACTATCGGAACATCAGAACCTTGAAAGCCCGAGTGTACCGAGTGAACGAACACCAGACCAACCGCCTCTTGGGGACATATCCTCAGGCGGTCGACTATCCGATATCCGACTATCCAAGTCCTGGGGCGCCCATCCCCTTTTTTCTTCCGTAGCTCAAAGTATCAGCACTTCGGGCCTCTTAATGTGTGCTATTCTACGGGTATGGACAAACACATCTTAGAAAAGCTAGTTGAACAACGTAAGAGCATCCGGCAAATAGCGGAAGAGATGGGGTGTTCATTCACTAACGCCAGGTACTGGCTTAAGAAGCATAACTTAAAAACGCTAACCAGGGTTCAATCACCTCATTGTTACGTGTGCGGGGAGACGCGCCCGGAGTGTTTCTACGAGCGGCGTACAAAAATATGTAAAGTTTGCCACAATAGCTACACAAAAAGAGCGAGGACAACAAAACAGATCCTACGGAATCATGTTGTTGGGAGGGGTGTGTAAACGGTGCGGATACTTCCGCTGCCAGGAAGCGCTGGTATTTCACCACTCGGATTCAACTAAGAAGGATCCCAACTTTAAGAGTCTTAGGGGGTGGAGTCGCGATAGGACAAAGAAGGAGCTTGGGCACTGCGTGTTACTCTGTGCGAATTGTCACGCTGAAGTCCATGCGGGCATTGACATTAGTGGGGAGTAGCCCAGCTGGTTTAGGGCATCAGGTTTTGGTCCTGAAAGTCGAGGGTTCGAATCCCTCCTCCCCATCTAGGAGAATCTCATGGCTTACATCATCGGAGAACCAATCATTAACGTGACTGGCACCTCTTCTGGACACTCCCGCCTCACGGTGCGCTTCCCGGTGTTGGAAACCCACAGTGGAGAACGACATTACCGGGGGGTAACCATAATACTTGACCCCGAAAAACTCTGGATGTTGGGTGACCAACACGAGCCTCCCCCGGTGTTGCCCGATATGCCAGTCCACACCGGGAGTGTAGACGTGGGTACGTACGTCGATACTCTCATTGCGACAGCTGAGCTCCAGGACGAGCTGAAGAAGCTCGCAGAAGAAGACGGTATCGATCTAGACTACCCTGAGCACATAGAACGCTGGAAGATCGGAGCGGTCAAACGTGCTTCGGAGCGTTGTAAGGAACGTAAGAAGTGAGTAAAATTGCTTTGAGCGGTGGACCTGCACGCGAGGTGCCCCCCCACATCCCCTCAGGTTCACCGCTCATCATTTTTCGGGGCATTCGCCTAGTGGTCTATGGCACCGGCCTGTCGAGCCGGATTCCAGGGGTTCGAATCCCCTATGTTCCGCCGCGCAGCTGTGACGTATCACGTTAGGCCGAGATGCGGAGAGAAGTGCGCGCTGCGCGAGGATTTCTGAGTACTGACTGGTTGGGCGTGCTTCTCTATGCCTGCGTTGGTCCGCCCTGGGTGAGGGACCCCGTTAAATACTAATCTCGGTACACCCAGACTTTTCTTACGGGGCGTAGCGCAGTCTGGTTAGCGCGCCAGCTTTGGGAGCTGGATGTCGAAGGTTCGAATCCTTTCGCCCCGACCGAGCCTCCATAACTCAATGGCAGAGTGGCTGGCTTTCAATCCACGTCGTTCCAGCGAAGACATGCGAGATGAGAAGGGCTTCTTCGACATGAGCTTCAAGAAGGATCCAGGTGTGAAGAAACCCCCGGAGGCGGGGGAAGAAATGACCGACTACAACATGACGGGCTTTCTTCGATACGCTAACATTCAGTGTAGGTGTGATCGACATTTCGGATGGGTCTGCCCTAAGTGCAAGGACGAAAATCTGTGGAAGTACAGCTTCCCAGAAACTGTCAAAGAAGCTGTCGACAAGGGGTGGGTAGCCTATGTTGTGAGCTACGATTTGACACCTAAAGGAAAAAAACTACTCGACCGACTGGAGCTGCGAACCATATGAAACTCTGGGTAGACGACGTTCGGCCTGCTCCAAAAGGCTGGATCTGGGCTAAGAGCTACAAACAGGCTATGAGGCTCATGGAAGAAAACGACTGGGATTTCGATGTCATCAGTCTCGACTATGATCTGGGCGAGGAGAAGACAGGTTATGACTTACTCTGCAAAATTGAACAGCGGTCAATGGAGTACATGAACTACACTCCGCTTATCGGCGTCCACACATCAAACATGATTGTCCGTGATAAGATGTGTAATGTTGCGTCTCGTCTCAATGGTAGGCGTCTCAGGAGGTGATACATGGGTAAGATCTACAAACGTAAACGCCGGTCTTGTGCGCTATGTAAGCCCCACAAAACGGGGGGTGCGGATAAGCTCAAACCTCACCAACGACAAGAGCTCACACTTGCAGAAGCCGAGATGCGGGAAGCTAAACTCTCGGGACGCCCTGACAAATACGACGATATGTGTGAGGATTCTCTGTACGACGATCAATTCCAATCCGAGTACGCAGAGCTTCATGACATGATCGACCACATCTACGATACCTACTGAGGATACGACCACCCTCTTCGCATAGCGGTACTGCACACGCTGTTGAACCGCATCCGCAATAACGTAATCGTTAAGCCGTCCTAGCTCAGTCGGTAGAGCAGCGGATTTGTAATCCGCCGGTCACGGGTTCGATTCCTGTGGGCGGCTCTGTACTAGATGCCTTCTACTCCGGAGGCGGGGGATGTTACATCCCAACAGACGGCAAACTGGCGCATGAAGCCAGGGGCCCGAACAAGCCCTCCGGGGGACCGGGGGCGTACTTTGTAAACCAGCTCGCCCTGCATCGGGCGTCGCTTGGCTTACAAGCCTACGCTACCCGAGCCCCCAGGAGGACAACATTCGTGCCCTCTCGAGACCCAAGTAGTACAACAAATAAAGGAGAGCATTTCATGATTTTTCGACACTACCGAACAGAGGAGAATGGTTGCGCCACGGTTGCGTTCCGGTCGGAGGACGGCCTGGCGGAATTGGGCGTAGCCTGGTGTTCCCCCGAGGACCCCTTCAACCGAGCCAAGGGGCGACTCATCGCCGCGGGCCGAGTGGAGACCAAGCGCGACAACGGGCACTACCACTCCATGCCACACACGGGAGATGTACAGCTACGCCCCACGATCTTCGCCATGTTGGACAGTATGAAGAAGCCCCGTTGGTTCGAGGGGTTCATTGGAGAGCTGGAAAAGGCGGGGGAAGAAAAGGAGAAGGAGTAATCAGTTCATACATATCAGAGTTTCCGATCTCGAGACGGAGAGCGTTACGCTCTTATACGCGGCTAACCTGGGAGTACATAGCGCGGCACTGTACTCTTACGGTTCTACTCGCGTGTTCCCTTAGATCGTCTATAGAACGGACGAAGACGCCAATCTTAGGGAACACGCCGAACAGAACCGTAAGGGTAGCATTCCCGCATATCAGTGATATGTAGAGCTAGCGGGGGTGGCGGAACTAGGTAGACGCGCCAGCCTTAGGAGCTGGTGGGATTTCCCGTGCAGGTTCGATTCCTGTCCCCCGTACCGTGCTTGAGAGATGGTTTCCGGTGACTGACCCTCCCTAGCAGGCTGAGGCCAGGATTGAAAGATCAACCTGAGCGGGCCCATGGGAGGAGCGAACAGCACTGTCAGATAAGGGACGGAACCGGTGACGGCTCGGAAAGACGAGCACTTTTTTAAACCACACAGGAGAACTGCCCCATGTCCAAAGATCCCACCCGAACACAAGCCATGCTTGCTAAATGTCACGACTGCACAGGCCACTACCACGACGGTAAAGACGATTGTGAAGTCACGAAATGCCCGCTGTACAAGTGGATGCCGTATCGCAAGCTAGAGCCCGACTTTGAATGGGCAGAGTACAATCCTCGCTCTAAGGGCCTTGTCTCGAAGGAAGAGACGAAGCGTGACTTCACACCAGAACAAAAAGAGGCGATGGTCAAGCGACTCGAGGCCGCGCGAGAAAGGAGATATCATGCCGATCTTCAGGATTCGGGTGTCGAGGACAATGAGTGAGAGTGGTGTCTTCTACGTAACAGCTGATGACGCACAACAAGCGAGAATAAAGACTTACGAAGATATCAACGAAATCATGGATTGCTACGGGGATTGGGAGTTCGACGAGATCATGAGCGACATGGCTGACATCGACGCCATTAAAGAAATAGGTAGCCTCCCTGAGTCTTATGAAATCCCAGCAGAGCTGTGCTTTGAAACGCCTCCAAAGGACGGTGATGTGTTCATGCCTGTAGACCCCCGCCAGCTGAAACTTTTTACGAGGTAAAGTCATGGAAGAAGAGAAGCTCCCACGCACGTGTGCAACGTGTGCGTATTACCGAAAAGAAGTACGAGACAGCGGCACAACGGGGGCTCCCTTCGACGCTCGGATGTGTAACCACCCACGATTCAGCTCAGTAATGGGCAAATGCCCTGAGCCAGATACTCCTGGATGTCTTCTCCACTCGGGCTTCGCGGAAGAGCTCGTGGAGGCTCGCAAACAAATCAGGCCTCCCCCCCCCTCGGGATGTTCGACGATAACATACGTGGTGCCCTGAATTTGCACTCCTTTTCTTGGCAGCTCAAGCAATACATAGATGATTTCCATGAGAACATGGGGAAAGCCGAGCATGACTACGCTGTGAACCCAACGGGGGGGGATCGAGGCGATTTAGTATATCGAATAGGATATGCTCTGATGCGAACCGACCGCAACCCATTGCGTACTGAGCTGTACAATATCGTAAACGATGCGCTACAAGCCTACCTAGAGCCCGCATTTGAGCAGTCGCAACTAGCGATCTTGTATCATATGGATTACTTGATCGCGCAGATCGAGCAGCGATACGCGCCCCTCCAGCAAGAAGTGGAGGAACTTCGACGAGAGGTCAGGAGGTTGAAAGATGAAGATACAGATAGCGTCCGACCTGCACTTAGAACTGCGGTCGAAGACTAAGTTCCAGATCCGCGACGATGCCGAAACGCTCGTCCTGGCTGGAGATGTACACAAGAAGCCCAAGAGCCTCGCCAAGTTCTTTCGGCGTATCCTCAAGCAGAACGACATTCCCATCGTCTACATCCTAGGAAATCACGAATACTACGGGCGTGTGTTCCCGGACGCGCTGGACGAATACCGAGAAGCTTGCGCAGATATCCCCCAGGTGAAGCTCTTGGAGAAGAAGATGGTCGAGATCAAGGGGGTGCAATTCTTGGGTACTACCCTCTGGTCCGACATCAGTAACCCCCTACATGCTCTGGCCGTCCAGGCAGGTATCACCGATTTCAAATACGATCACGGGGAGTCGCGCCCTGTCGTTCAGGTAAGGGGAACGTACGACGGTATGTCACCCTTCGTGTGGACTCGTGAGTACATGGAATGCCGGGAGTGGTTAGTTGAGGCGTTGGAGAATAGGAATCCCAGAAAGCCTACGGTTGTGGTCACACATCACGCACCCACTCGGGCAGTCCACCCCAAGAAGTTCTTGAAGTCCCTCACCCGAGCAGCATACGAGTCGGAACTCTCTGGCCTCATGGACCGATACAAGCCTGAACTCTGGGTTTACGGTCACGATCACGGACCGCGGGTCGATACTCAGATCTATGAGACACGAGTGGTTTGCAACCAGATGGGCTATTACTTCGAGAAGGCAAAGCAGACCAAGTACGAACCTTGGATCATTGAGGTGAAATGACCTATACTTCAAAAGATTGAAGGAGGTCACACATGCACCCAGCATATGTACAAGGCTACGCCGAGGTCATGACCAAAATGGCCAATATCACTGAAGAAGATATCGCTGCTGCTCTAGCTGGCCGCACCGACCGCGATATTTCTCCTGAGGAGGTGTCTCAGTACGCCCGTGAGCAAGGCCGCGAGGGCTACATGGGAGCCAGCAGCCATCCCAAATGGGGTGTCGGAATCGGCGGCGTGCTCGGTGGCGGCCTGGGTGCCCTGGGTGGAACGATAGCTCGTGGTAAGCCTGGAGTGGGGACCGCCATAGGTGCGGGCTTAGGCGCTCTTGGGGGCGGCGGTCTTGGCTATCTGGCCGGGAAAGCCAGCCAGAAAGGCGTAGGCCACCGTGAAAAAATGTGGGGACAGGAACTGGGCGATATCGCTCAGGCGGGACGAGTTCCGAGAGAACTTGCACATACATACGAGCACGGTCGGGAGCTTGAAAACCTCCTCCCCTACGCCAGCGGCATCCAAGAAGAAACCGCCAAACCTCTCACCCCTGAGGAGTTCGCGATGCTCCGCTCCGGCTTGATGAAAGAACTCATGACGGAGAAGGGCATCGAGGGGGCGCTCTCCGGGGCTGCGATGGGCGGACGCTATGAGGGAGGCGAAGAAAATAGCCGCGATAAGCTACAACGCCAGCTCATCGGTGCCGCCCTCGAAGGAGGACTAGGGACACTCAAAGGCATGCGCGAGGCTCGTGAACGCGCAAGCACACTCTCCGACCTCTACGAACGTGGTTACGGCCATTTAGCTGGACGCATGTACGGACACAAATAATCTTTCTACTAGCTTCCCCAACCGCTGAGTGGGGTACAGGACGTTACGTCCTAGGTCGCCGGGGAAACTGGTGACACGTTAGAACATTATCCCCCTCATCAAGGAGCCGCAGCGCACGACAGAAATAAAATCTCCGTCGAACAGCATCGTACACTCGTGTCGTTCGTCGATATTATTTCTGTCAGCGCACGCGCCCTTGATGATGGGAATAATGTATGATTCTAGTAGTAGAAGGAGGACCCTATGATTCACTGCACCAATGGGTACAACCCACCCCAGTATCGCATCGCCTGTACCGGCAAGTGGGTCACACCCGACTTCGACAAGGATGTAGCACCTCTTGACGACATCTTCATCGCCACGGACGGTACCAAATACACACCTGAAGTCCAGTACTCCAACTGTCCCAAGTGCTTGAACGCCATCCGAAATGAGGAGTTGGCCCTCGAGCCTGATCCTGAAGATTAGAGCTCTGCGACCGTGGCGGAATTCGGTAGACGCGCCGGATTCAAAATCCGGTGGGCTTACACCCGTGAGAGTTCGAGTCTCTCCGGTCGCAATTTTGGGCTACCTGCCCTATAATTTACGGCAGTAGCGTAACAAGGAGCCTCGTAATGGCGTCGGCACAAATACCAGGAACTTTGCCAAATCCTGAATCTATGCCTGAAGAAGTTTTGAGCTTGAAGAGCATGCTCCAAGCAGTGTTCGACATGGGAGAAACCGAAGTAGACAAATCTGCAGAGCTGTCAGAGAGCATACCTGACATTGAGTACCACTCAATGATTTCAAATGTGTATGACTACGGCCCGACTGCAGAGTCCTACTACGTAAACGGAACCCGTGGTTTGTATTCCGCTTTTATGGTGTACGAACCGGCGTTTAGCTATAGCCCACCACCTGAAATGGGTATATGGGGATACCTGGTTGCGCTCTTAGTAACCTGTGAGCATGGGTCTTGTGCGTTGCTCAACTGCAACCCTAAGATCATGGGGTCGGCTTCGATTCAGCACATTCCTTATCCGATGGATAAGGGTGATTTCTTTTTCTGGGCTGATTCAAACGAGCCCCTCACAGGGATCAGTGAAGATGGCACCATGGGCACCGCAATGGGCCTTTTGGGCGTACAGGGGTGTACCACTACTGGTGTACGTCTGCGCGTTTATTCGTTTTACAAGTTTGTGGAGAGGCTACCATGACACATACTCCGAGCCCCGCCATGGGATCCGGGTCTCTGCTGGGACTGTACGAAGAATCCTCTGGGAATGTTAAAACTGACGGTACTCTGTCTTTCCCTCTTCAACTTGGAGACCCCGTAGCTAACGCCCCTATTCTTCATCTCAGTATCGATACAGACTTCAAAAGTCGAATTGTTACGACACTGGATTTGGGAGCTACAAACCCGACTAGAGACTTCGCAACATTCCCCGACTACAATAGTTTCCCTGGTCTTCCTCTCTTCATAGACCCTGGATGGATGGAGATGCTCCTGAGCGGAGACGTATTCAACCAAGTAGCTTGGGGAGGCAAACTAGCCGTTAAGCACATGATTATCCGGTGCGTCCTCGGATCAGTCGCAGTACACTTCGGAGCGTTGGATCCTTTCCATACGTATCCAGCAATGCCTCCAGCTAAAACACGCCCCTTCATTCTTCAAGAAGGAGGAGTTCTGACGCACGCATTGAATGGTGATCGTCCCTTTGTTGTAACACTCGAGCGCACACCCCCGGAATCTCCAGTAGCGTTTATTCAAAACCTCCCAAGTATCTTCTTACAAACTTTCGAAAGCTTGAATCGCCTACGCATTGCGCTTTTCGTAGAGCGCCGGTAACCCCCAAGGGCGATAAAGGCAGTACCTGCTTAAGCCAGGGTGGCGTAACCGGTAGGCGCGCGAGACTTAAAATCTTGTGGAGGTAACTCCGTACGGGTTCGATTCCCGTCCCTGGTACAAAGTGTTGGCTTGCGTTAGTGCACGCAACCGAGAGAGCTACTCTCTCGAATCGCGCATAGTTTACGCGCACACTTGCTCCGTCCGCTGTCTCTGGATGCACACCACGACACAACTACTTGAATGCGCTCATGCCAAGGGATTGGCACTCGCTTTCCTCGGTTCAAGCAGTTGCAGAAATGTCCGACGTTAGCATCCAGAGATGCCTATCCCTCAGCGGACTCTACAAAGTAAGCAACACTCATTGTTACATATTGTAGAACATTGTATTATTAAGCTCATGCCGAATACAGACAAAAGAAAGTATACCGCTTACATGCGGGCCTACATGCTTAAGCGCTACCATGAACGCCGAACGCGCGCAGTGACATTGTTAGGCGGAGTTTGTGTAGTTTGCGGAGAATCTCATGACTTAGAAATCGACCACATCGACCGTAAAGAGAAATCTTTTTCGATTTCTAAGTTGTGGAGCGGAAGAGAAGACCGGTTTTTAAAAGAACTTAAGAAGTGCCAATTACTGTGCAGAAAACACCATCAGCAAAAAAGTATCAAAGAGAGAGGATGGAATTCCCGAAGCTCACACGGAACAGTAGCCGCATACACGCACGGAAAATGTCGTTGCGAAAAATGTAAAAAGGCAAAACGTAAACAGATGCGCGAATACCGAAAAAGTAGGAATGGACGGGTACCCTAGTGGCCAAAGGGACTGGACTTTTAATCCGGCGCAATTGCTTCGTGGGTTCGAATCCCGCCCCGTCCTCTAGGAGGACACACATGGACATCAATGTAGCTGAAATTCGAATGCTCCTTGGAATCTGCGTACGAGGGTTGCATCACGTACGCGATAACGAAGACAACGACTTAACACCTCCTGACCGTATAGAAATTCAGGAGATCGCAGAGAAGGCAGAAGAGGCGTATGACGCTTTACGCCCGTGGGCACCTGACGAATGGTGAGATGGGAGTTGACCAACGTGGCAAACGACTACTTACGGTTCAGTGAAAAAATAATGAACCTCACCCAGAAAGAATACGCGTGGTTGCTGCGCGTATTCAAAACTGTAATAGATGACATGGACCCCAATGAACTCAAAGCTTTCGCGGCAGAGTTGGAACTCACACCCGAAGATCTGGAATGGGGATGGCCAGGGTTCAGTTACAGTTTTGAGGATGCTGGCAAGGCCCTGTGGATCTACTCTGACGAATACGCCAACGTAGAGAATTTGGGAGCGTTTTTGCACTCCTTCATGAAAGTGACAGGAAGAAAGGACTACATAGCCGTCACATGGGCCGAGACCTGCGACAAGCCTCGGATAGGTGCATTCGGCGGAGGAGTTCTTCTGGTAACTGCTAAGACATACGTGGTGGAGTCAAGCTGGTCACGCCTCGGAAAGCTGATCAAAGAGCATCTCTAAGATTCTACATTTACGTGGTAAAAGATTCTGATACAAAACAGAATGATTCGGCTGCGACACTTGTTCACCAAGCCGCTGCCGACACCAGTTTGAGAAGGGCGAAAGCTAGTGCACATG
>QNCB01000002.1 GCA_003644335.1 Planctomycetota bacterium
GATCCTCCCGGGACTAAAGGTAACGTGGAGTATGCGGCATACAGCCCGCTGCAGCTCCTGACAGCCAGCATAGTGTGTCGCAAGCTCGAGACAGCCTTCCCTGCGATCAAGGGTCGTTATTTGAGTTTTGAGAGACGGTCACAGGGCAAGACAAGCCCTCCGGGCTACTTCATGCACGACTTCGCCAAGGGTTCGACGCACTTCGATGTGTCTCCTAGTTTCCTGGAGCAAGAGACCTGGGATCGTTTCTGGGACCTCGTAGATTCACATACGCACATCACGACGACAAACGTGTGGAAGCCTCGCCAAAAATACAAATCCAGCGGTGCTGGGGAAGACCTCATCCGGGCTCCCCTTTCGGAAGAAGTTACGAGTAATTTTACCAAACTCCTTTTGGGCCCTTCTCATGATTCAGGAGTGGGGATCGCCCGGGCTTCTATGTCGTCGGATATCGAGAAGCCTGCGGTCAACAATGAGGCTGGAAATCAAGCCGTACAGGAATCACAGAAGGTTTTACAAGAAGCCGCAAACACTTATAATATGACACAGCAAGCGGAAAATCCGCCGGTATCGCGTGTGTCGCGGAACATAGCAGTTGCGCAAGAAATCCAGGCGCAGACATCGGACTACTGGTAATGACGTATGACATTCATTTTCAGCCTGTTCCACGAGGAGAAGTAAGCAGTACGCGTGTCTTCACGTTTGGGTTTCGTGCGGCTTTAAAGGTTAGTGGTCCGCAAGCATTGGTTAACCGATGGGCCAAAACTTTCATGACTCCCAAAGGGAGTAACCCATTGGATAAGAGTGAAGGGACGGCTTTTGGTCGGCTTTTCGGTTCTTCGAACATCAATGCGTTTGCTCGCGGAATCGAAGATGTGGTGTTGCTTTCCATTGAGGACGCTAATGACCAAGTACGAAAGCAAGACTTGGAGGGGTTGTTTCCGGAAGATGAGCGGTTAGCGAATGCTACGTTGTTTCGTTTGCAGACGGTGGAAACGCAGGACGGTGTAGAAGTGTGGGTTCGTATCGTCAATGTTGCCGGACGGGTACTCCCTGTACGGCTTGTTGGCTTAGCAGATAGGTGAGCAGCTCATGGCTGAGATCAACATCACGGAAGAAGACCTGCAAGCTGCTGAGAACTTTCTGGTTCAATACCTGACTGAAAAGGTACCGGACGCATCGTTCGAGCGTGGAAGTGCCATGCGAGATTTCGTGATCAATGCTTTCACGTATATCTTTGCATATATGAAGTATGAAGTGGATTTCAGTAGAATGCGTCAGTCGTTGTTGCGTATTCAGGAACTCACGGACGCTGACGACATCTCGCAAGCTGCAGATGAGATTCTTTCAAACTGGTTCCTTTCTCGTAAGGGTGGGCAGCTCGCAAGAGTAACTGCTCGACTTCATTTCTTGGAGCGCCGAACCTATAACTTGGATCTCGCTACCAAGTTCTGGCGTACGTCTACCCTGGCGTTCTACATTGACGCATTGACCGGGCCCTTCACGATTACTGATGACATGCTCTACCCCGTTTATGGAACGGACGGAGAGCGCATCGATTACATTGTGGATGTCCCTCTCAAGAGTGGGCGTGTCGGTGAGGGTTACAATGTTGATCCTGGTACGTTCATTCGGGTGGACTTTCCCGGAGGTATGCCGTTCTTCACATACGCTGAGCATCTCAATCGTTCCAGCGGAGGGCTGAATGTTGAGGCAACAGATGAGATAATCGACCGGGCGCAGACAGCCATCACGGTACGCAATCTCATTAACAACCGTTCGTGTGACACCGTACTTCAGCAGGAATTTCCTGAGATTCTAGAGACGCTCACCATCGGTATGGGAGAGCCTGAGATGGTCCGGGATCGCCGTACGGAAATCGCGTCACACATTTCTCTCCATACTGGTGGGCATTACGATACGTATTTGGAACTTCCGATGATGACTGTGGAGGATGCGGGTGTGATCGGAGGGTACTTCCAACGTCCGGACAATGTCATCAATATTTTCCGAGATCCGCTTTTGACATACGGGGATGGAACGCCTGGCTCGGATACGCCTTTCACGGATCCGACTATCGACTTGAAGACGGGTGATGTTCTTTACATCCTGGATGGGATGCTAGGAGCTCCGCGTGCCTTTACGATTTTGAGTGTGACGGCCCACGAGCTGGAAGTCAGCGCAGCGGTTCCGTTCACGGAGGCGTCTGACGAGACAGGAAATACAGTCTTGTATTCCGCGGGAGCTATTGGACCGGCGTTCGACGACAAGATCCCTTCTCGTTTTGCGCAGGCGAGCACTAATCCCACATACACAGATGTCCCCGTAGGTACTTCGCGTCACATCAAGTCGCCTGGTAAGATCGTACTGACGGGAAGACCTGTACAGGACATCGAATGGGTGGAGATCACGGATCCCCCCGCGTCGATGAGTCAAATAATCGATCCCACGTCTGGTACCATTGTCTTTCCTGTGCGTGTGAACGCTGATCCTATTGGCCCTATGGCTGAACCTTCGTTGAACCAATATCAAGCCAACGTACGTAATCCGACGTACTCTCAGTCTGCCGAGATGGTAACAGAAATCAATGTGGGGTTCGGCGGTCCTGCGCCTGACCCGGCATACTTCGACGGTTATAACCTTCGAGTAGTGTACAAAACGTTGTCAGGGTTCACTAACATCCACGCATTCGTGGAGAACCAGGATCGTCGAGTTCTTGCTGCGAATCAACTAGCGCGTGCGCGCCATCCTGTCTGGGTCGAGGCGAACATCCCGTACAAGATGAAGCCCACGATGTCCAGTTCGGTGATAGATGAGGAAGCAGCAGCACAACTCATTTCGGACTACATCAACGCCTTCGATCCCAACGACGATTTGGATATGAACGACCTTGCTACGCAGTTCCGCCTAGCATACACCGCAGTGGGGAATGTGGCACCGTTTACGCTCTATTACGATTTCCACGCTCCCGATGGGCAGCTCGTGCGTTTCTCGACGTCTTCGATTGTCTCTATCTTCATCACTGCAGACAATGGCGTAGTGCTTGAGAATAGTGCGGACATTGTTGTGCCGCAGACATTGATTGACCAGGGAATTACCGCTATTGATGACGCGGATTCTTTGAACGCTTGGTACGACTTGTTAGGGGTGTCGGACCGCACGATCAAATACCGGAGCGCTGAGACCTATATCTCGTTCGTGAAACAGGGGTAGACCATGGCTATCACAATCGGCGACTACCCATCGACTCTCCTCTACGGACTCTCGGATTTTTGGCAACGCTTTTTTAGGGATGCCGATGATCTACAGGCGTACTACCAGTCTTCTGAGATCGCATTGGGGGAGGCGTACCTGGACCTTTTGACGTCGGTACTGAACGTCGGAGTCGTTGATACTCCTCTCTTTGATAAAGAATTCTGGCGCCTGTTTGCGATTAAGGAAACCGATCTGCAGTTCATGGCTGGAGTGGCGGCATCTGAGGATCGCTTCATCTATGATATGCCAGGGTCTTCTGTGAACGCGGAGTTTCTCCAGAACACAATTTTTTCTCCTACCATTGAGCTTGAGCGAGATGTGGATTTTGAGGTGCAGGACAATGATGGTTACCTGCGTTTTTTCTCTGATCCTTTCCGTGCTTACCAGGAGTCCGATGGGGAATGGTTTCCTGCTAAGGGGTTAGCGTGGCGTTACGCCAACATCGAGGTCGGTAATAAATTTACGGATCGAAAGCGCGGAAATGTGCATTGGTACGCGGACAGTGACGTCAAGCGTGGCGATACCTTACGCATTCTGGCGTATACGGGAACACAACTCTATGACTCAGGCGGCGTCGCTAACGGGCAGATCACTTACGTTGCTCCGGATATGTTCTTCACAACTGTGGTCGCGTTGTTCGATGCCACCAATGTTGGGGATATCATCAAGGTTAAGAATTCCACGCCCGTCTATGATGGCTTTTACGTAGTAAAGGAAGTGCTCTCGGCGTTTCAAGTTCTTCTTGAGCCTATGTTCTATGGGGTCACTTCTTCTTCGGGTCCTGTTGAGTGGGAGTTCTATAAAGAAGTGTATTACGGAACGTTCCAGGACTACGAGATTGATTACATTGACAAAACGTTCTTAGTTGGGCCAATTGTTGCGCCGTATCCGTTGGATCTGAACCCTACATTGGTGTACTCCGTGGTGCGGGAGCGTGCGGGTGACGCTGTTGTGGGGTATCCCCTTGCGGGTCCAATTCCCCCTCCAGCGTTCATGGACGCTAGTGGAGACCCTCTTAATGTTTTGAAGAACGTAGGCGGAGATCTATACGTAGAGTTGAATGCGTTTACACCGTTCACTTCTGCAATGGTCAGCGCAACTCCCCCTTGGGGAATTACATTGGGGGCGCCTTATAACCAGTCATTTGCGATTGTAGATGTGGCGGTAGGCCCTCCTACGAATGAAGCGAAGCTCGACGTGGATCCTTCCACTTTGGGGTTGGCGGACGGTGATTCCGTGAACTTTGATAGTGGCTGGGCCGTTGCGCAAGCGCCTCCACCGTCGGACCTTAGCGTGCGCCATGTTGTTCCTGGGAGTGTACGCGTTTACGCAAATCGCACGTTTGGAGGGACCGTAGTTGAGAACGAGGACTTCGTTGTTGATTACTATCGTGGTCGCATTATTCCTACCAAGCCGTGGGACGTAGGATCGAGCAACCACGCAAGTTTCCAGTATATGCATGAGGTCTTTTTCTCGGCGGGGGGCGAGACCTTTGAGATGCAAGAGGGACGCGTCAAGGAAATTTCTTACTGGGTGCCGCAAGTCGACGTTGATAATTTTTCGCTGTATTACAACTATGGTTCGATGCTCAATCGCTTTGAAGCGTCGTCTGAGAGTTACAAAGCATTTCTTCGCGGCATCATGCACTTTTACGTTTTTGGTCCCATCTTGAAGCGCACAGAAGCGGCTTTGAACGTGATTGCGGGTCTGCCGTTGGTCCGAGCTGACGGGGAGATTCTGCAGTCTTATAGCGATGGAGTTGACGGGGCTGGAAACGATGGAACGCTCGTCGCCGCGTCTTCACAATTCAACACCCCTACTTACACATTTTCAGAGTTGGATGTTGGTGGTTATGTGGTGATCTCCGATGCTGTAAATGCGGCTAACGAGGGTTCTTTTAAGATCTTGGAAGTGGTCGATGCCAATACTGTTGAGCTTGAGACTACGTATGGGTTCGTTGACGAAACTCCGCTGGACTGGCAGGTAACGCGGTTTTATCAACAGACAGTCGTAACGGACAAGCGCACCTATGCGTACCCCTTCTTGATTCCTTTGCGTCCTGACGTGATGGATTCCGACAACTACGGAGTTCTTACGTTTAACGCGTTTGAGCCTTTGACGCTTGCGTTCACGGTTGTGGACTACTTAGAAGACCCGACTTGGTGGCATAACGAATACATTCCGGAAATTCTTTGGAAGGGGCAGCCTGCGATCCGTAGACTTGCGTCTACGAGCTTGGTTGATAACGTATTCTTTCCGAGTGACGATGCGCGCGTGGGTGATCCAGGATTATATTATGGTGCAGACGATGAGGGAAATGTGACTGTCGCTGATTCTGACTATCGGCATACTGTCGCGTTTGTGCTTTTTGACCGGTATCTGAAGATGCACATGTTCAACATTGAGATCGACGAGAATCTCGAAATGGACGCAGAATTTCGTCAGGATCTGGACGAGCTCATCCTTGTGGCTAAGCCTTCCTACACGTATCCGTATGTGCGCCCCGGGCAGTTCTTCGAGGATTCTGCTGAACTCTGGGATCTCCTGGAGTGGTACTTGACTCAAGAACTCAGTGACACCGTTGAAATCGCGGATAATTATTTGACGTTTGGATCGTTCCTGACGTTCGGGGATTTCTATACCTACAATGAGTACACGGTAGTTCCTACCGGAGTCGTGTCTCCTCCTCCGCCAGGGCCGAGTCCGCCGTTACCCATTGCCCCCAACGAGCACATTGTTCGGGTTAGCTTGGACGCTACGGTTGACGGCGGTGTTCCTGTAGTTGAAGGGACGCATTACACATTTGACTACGATCCGACGTCGCCTACGGCGTGGACATTCACCCCAGATGTGCTCTCGTTTTCGTGGGATCCGGGCCCGATCAATTTTTCGGCGTTGGTGGTACCGACTGACAACATCGCACCTCCTCCGCAGCCGGATACACGACTTGGCTATACACCCATTTTCTTTGGAGGTTTAGAACCTCTTTATGTACGTAAAGGTCTTCCGGGGCCTCCTGTTGGATCGGAAGAGATCGACCGTGCAATCGAAGTAGAGATTGATGATGGTGGTTTGTCCTATATTTATCCGTAGGGTCATGGTAAAGTACCCGAGTCGCTGTCAGCGAGGGCTCTAATGTATGAGATTTTCAAGAAGTTCGCCGAAAGGTTTAACAAGAGTGGCGCGATTCCGCACCGGGATGTTGCGCAGCTTTACGGGCACATTGAAGTCAGTGTTTTCGATGCGGCTCGCGGGGGTAAGCGGGTTTACCACGTAAAGAAACGGAATCAAGTGGTGAACACTGGGCGTCAAGCAGTTCTCGAAATGCTCACGCAGTACGGAGCCGGTAGTCCGGGGCAGCAGAACCCCAATTATAATCAGCTTTGGTCTTTGGGTGTCGGGACTGACGGTACGCCCCCTACGGTGAATCAGACAAGTCTCGGGGCTGAGGTTTTGACTAAGGTGTTTGCACGCCCAACAGAAGTCTTGTACGTTCCAGATCCGACTTTTGAGATTCACTGTTCAATGACATTTGCGACCACCGAGGCCAATGACCCTTCACCACTTCAAGAGGTCGCAATTTTCACTCGTGGCGATAACGACGACCCGTATGTCGCGGCGGACCGGTTGTTGTACGCCCGCCAAACGTTCTCTCCGTTTGTCAAGACCAACACCATGACCGTGGTGTTCAATTGGATTCTTGGTATGACGGTGGCCTAGGAGGAGCGCGCAATGGGAACGCAGAGAGTTAATTACCGTCAAGGTTCCGACACCGGTGAGCGGGATGACGCTAACGCAATCAGTCCGATCATAGACGGTGAGCGTGTAAACGCAGCGACTTCTAATCGCCCGGGTGAGAATATCCGGAGTCGTACAGAGTCTGCGAGATCCGACCTTGAAGACCAGATGTATCTGTCTGATACGGACATGCGTTGGATTATTCGGGGTGGGCATATCGCATCGCCCGGACCTCCTAGCCCAGATTATATGCTCAGTGAGAGTGTGGCGTCGGTTACAGAATGGTACCCCGCTAGTAGTGGGTCTGGGAATCCCCCTTGGCACACTGCAGATCCGGAGCGTGGGTACTTTACGGTAGCTCCAGACGCTCCTGATTTGGGGATTGTCTTAGAGGGGATACTGTCTACGGCAGCGGATTTCCCCCACGTATTAACATTGTTTGCGGAGAATAACCTACCTCCCCGCACGTATGAATTCACGCTTACTTCTCGGTATCAGGCGGCAGAAGGCGGTGACATTATTCGTCTGCGTTGGCGATACGAGGATGATACTTTAACCCCCTTCCCATCGGGGTATTTGAGTGTGTACGCCACGGGAGATCCCATTCACGTGATCAATGTGGATGTCGCAGGAGACGGCACCGTGACACTCGAAGATGTGCGAGCCGCCTTAGAAGGGGATCTTGATATTACAAATCTCGTGTCAATTCCTATCTTGGGAACTGGGGACACGGGAACGGTTATTGACGTTGCCGATGTTGCTGCACCTCCTGCGGGTGAATTCATATTTGATAAGGAGTACCAGCGTGAGCTGCACCTCATCTCGAATGTCGCGTTACAGGCATTCTTTAATATCAATCCTCCTACCGCTCCTTACCCCTTCCCCAACCAGCTCAAGGACGGAGACACGTTAGGGATTTACTACCCGTACATCAAGGATCCCGAAGCGTTCTTTGGTCCGCACGCGGACCCCACTAAGGTTGGGGGACGAAGACAAGCAACGCTTACTAATAATGCACTTGCGGCGGTTGTCGAAACGGATTCTTCGCAACTTTTCAACAGCACATACGAGCCTGAAAAAGTCGCGCAGGGTATTCCGATCTGCAAGCGCATCGGAGACGACCTGATCTTCATTGACGGTACGATAGTGAAGGGAGAACTCGACCCGTTAGATCCGCTTTATCCGCCAGACGGTGTCCGCTTTGGCGAGCATGGATACACGCTGGAGCGCATCATGCTGGGCGCTTCCAGCATCATGGTTACCCTCACCGAAGATTGGTTCGGTGCAGTACCTCTTAGCTCAGGATCCCCCGCGTCAATCCAGGACGTGATTAACGCTATACTCAAAGACCTGGCAGGTACTGGAAGTCCTGAAGGGTCCGAGTTGATTGGAAGTCAGGGTAATGCGGGCGGAGGCGTGAGTGCACTGATTACTTCGTTAGTAGCGGGCAGTCTTTGGGGGCAATTGATTGCGTTGCAGGCAGGACAAAATGCGCGCGCAGCTCTTGGATGGGACGAAACTGTTACTGGGGAGTGGTTATTTCAAAATGTTCAAAATTTCCAACAGGAACAGTTTTTCGATTTTCCTCCGTTAGTACCTGTTTCCCCTTATTTACGAGGGAAGGCGGCTACGGCAACTGAGTCCTATGAAGTGACGTTGGGAACTTGGAGTTATTACCATAGTAGTCAGGGAGACTATTATACCGTAGGATTAGCTCCCAATGTTGTTCCGGCAGGTACATGGACTGTTGCACCGCAGAGTGTTCCGGGAACTCCTGGTAACGCTATGTTTTTTGGTAAGACGGACGACGGATGGGTGTTCTATTTATTTGAAGGAGTTCTTGCTGGAGATATAATTTCGAATTTTGATGTGGCTTGTACCGCTAAATACGAGCTTACAAAAAGCGGGGGACTCTGGTATCACAATTTCAAAAGTGATCGTTATAATTTCGATACACCTAACGGAGGAGTACTGGGAGGGGATTGCTTTATAGGAGGTAAGCTCACGGTTAACGGCGGAACCTTTGGTTCTCCAAGTTATTTTAACGGGTCTGTCGATGTTAGCCCAGTAGGAGGAGCACATCTTACATTTGGGGGGCGGTCGTTTAACGGGCCAATTCATGGACTGGAAGCCAAGTTTGAGTCAGTGTCCCCAACGATTAATCGGTTAGAATTTCATGCTGGTTTTGGGCTAGTTACGGGTCGCGGAATTCGAGTGGTTGCGGATAAGCCTTATCCGGATGCTGTGGGGCAGTTCATGCCCAGCACCGCACTTCCGGTGTCCTTCAACGAGAGTAAGTTTTACTATGTGTGGGTAGACCCAGATGGTGAATTTTGGTTGGACGATATTGGACCTGTTTGGAATTCAACATACGGTGCGTATTTAGTGGATGCGTCACAAGTTATCGCTCCATATAGTGTTTATGAATACGCATTAGTGGATATCGTATGGAGTGTTGAGGGTAATACGCCTGGGACTATTCGGTTTGGTACGTGTCCGGATCTCGGAGGAGGGAGGCGTTACTGGCAGGAGGTTGATACGGGTACCCCGATGGAACATCAGGTAACAGAGCGGGAAACCGTGTGGATTAATGCGGGAAACACGGATTTTTCGAACAGAGACTTAAAGGTAGCTGGAGGTGTGGGTGTACGCAATCCTGGAGTTCCCCTAGCAGTTACTAAGACCGCGATATTGAAGTTGCACGCTGAAGGACGACACACATCTTCGAGTCCTACGGATTTTATTAACGTCGTTGCTCAGGTTGTTAATTTGGCTAATGTCTATCAACCACCAATCCCTTCTCTTTACCGCGGTGCGGGATACGCTGCAGTACACGTGAATGGTTATATGGAATACGGCACAGAACCCTCGGAAAGGGTTATGTCAGGAATTTTACAAGATGTTGTAGTTGACGCTGTAGGTGGAGGACAGGTTCGTTGTGGTGTAGAATCTGATGCTTCTGGGAACGTGTTTACCGAGGCGTATGCTTCGATTCACCATTGTGGTTTTATCTGGGATCGAATGAGTAATCCGCAAATCCCTCAGTAACTTATTAGGTAATTGGTGCCTTAATATCCGAAGGCGACCCCGGGAAAATAATAGCAAATCCGCTCGGACCTGCGTTTAGCCACGCGGTGATTGCAGCAACTAGTGTAGCTTTCGCGGAAGATTGTTCAGGTATAGGTGTGTTGATTCCTGATGTGAAGTTCGAAAGGGGTACGAAGATACTCGCGCTTAGCGCCGAAGTAAAGAACGCACTTACGGGTCCGGCGTTGAAAAATGCGAGTATTGCGGCACCGATGGCGTCGGATACTGCAGGTCCCGAAGCCAAAGCAAAGGCTCCTGCGATTCCTCCCCTCAGCGCGTTTTGTGCCGAGGGGAGGTCGCAAGTTGGTTGAGTGATGGGAACGCCGTTGGAGACGCCCCCTTTTATGTAAGGGATGAACGCGTCCACGAACCCTTTAGCTTGTTGGTCAATGGACTCTTTCGGGGGGTTCTCCGCGGCTATGAGTCCGTTGATAAACGCTGACTGGACGAGTGGCATCTACTCTCGGATACTGTTGAGCGGGACAGCCTGTACCGGAACGAATTTACCGTTCTCCTTGTGGAGTGTCAGTTTGAACCCTTTAGGTCCGCGTTGACAGTTGTCGCAGATGTACCCCACCAGTTCTCCCTGGTGATGGATTTCTACCGCTTCCGGTCCTTGAATTCCATCACAGCCTTCGAAGAGGCATGTTAGTTGTTTCATTTTAACGGTCATGAGCAAGCTCCTGTGTTGTATGAACAGTTGGGACAATCGTAACAGGTTGCCCCTATTTTTCGCAACTGTGATCCGCAGTGTGGACAAGGTTCGGATGCGAGATCCAGGTCTTCGTCCATAGGAGGAGGCAACATTGAAGGGCGTTCGTTTGTTATGTTTTTGCCTTCATCTGTCAGAAATCTCCAACGAATCCATTTAAAGACGTATCCGATAATGGAGTTCGCAGATGGGATGTTAGGATTGTTGGTCCATCCTGAGGGCGCAAAGCGTGTACCTTCAAACCGAGAAACGAGTTCTTCCAGGGGAATTCCGTACTGAAGCGCAACAGAGACAAGAGTGGCGAAAGCATCCAGTAGCCCATTAACAGTGGAGCCGTGTCCGGCCATACGTAGGAAAAGTTCCCCAATTTTTCCGTCGGGGTAAAAACCTACGGTGATGTATCCCTTATGTGGTCCAATGTGGAATTTGTGCCCTTTCTGATCGTGCTCGTCAGGTAAGGACGTGCGTTCAGGGGCGGGGAAATCATCATCGTTTTTCTGTGTCAGTTCCCGCACGCGTAGGGGCTCGCTCATCTTACTACCTTCTCGGTAGATAGTGATGCACTTCACTCCTCTTTCCCAGGCTTTTAGGAAGGTGCGTTCAACGTCTTCAACGGTAGCTTCTCGCGGCATATTAAACGTCTTGGAAATCGCACCTGACAGGAAAGGCTGCACGGCTGCGCACATGTTGATGTGTGCGTCTACGGATAGCCTCCTAGTCCCTATAGGTAGCGCGCAATCGAAAACCGAAAGGTGTTCATCTTTCAGGTTGGAATTTTCAAAGTGACCGTGTTCTCTCATGTACTCTAAAAGCTCTTCTTGATCTTCGGGGTCGTATTCGAGAGCCTGGAGCGCGGATTCGACATTGGGGTTCACGTATTCCATAATGTCGCCTCCGACCAGTGTTTTTGTTTTCCGAAGTCCGATGTCCGGTTCTACTCCTGTAGTAGCGCAGTCCATCATGAAAGAGATCGTACCGGTAGGGGCGAGTAACGTAACCTGGGCATTTCGAAATCCCTTGTTCTTTTTGAAGGCTGTTCCGATGGCTTCTCTCCACGCGCTGATAGCTTTACTGTGTAAACCTGCTACATCTTTTCGTAGCTTTACGGTAGCAGCTTGCTGCCGTCGGAGTACGTCTTCCATGGTGGTTTTGTTGTCCGAAAAACGTTCGAAGGGCTCCAGGTGTGTTGCGATCTCGGCGCTTGTTCCGTAGGCGTAGGCGGTCATGCAGCTTGTAATCGCGGCGGCTACGTCGCGTCCTTTCGGGCTGTCGTATCCGAGGCCCCAGGACATCAAGAGACCTCCCAAGTTAGCGTAGCCGAGACCCAGAGTTCTGTAGCTATGACTATTCTTCTGGATAGCTTTTGTGGGATAGCTTGCGAGATCAACGATGATATCTTGAGCAGTGATGAAGAGGCGCACCACGTGTTTGAAGACTTTACTGTCAAACTGGTACTTTTCTTTCGAGAATCGGCACAAGTTGAGGCTGGCTAGGTTGCAAGCCGAGTTGTTAAGCCATACGAATTCCGAGCACGGGTTCGACGCAACGATCTCACCGTCGCCCGCGCACGTGTTGTAGGTGTTGATCGTGTCCCCGAATTGGAGACCCGGATCGCCACACTTATGCGAAGCTTCAGCTATGGCTCGAAATAGTTTTTGTACAGACAGGGTTTCGGCTACTCCCCCATCTGTCCTATTTAAGGTTTGCCATTCTACGTCGTTTTCATAGCCGTGTAGTATATTCCGGACCTCTTCCATGAACGCATCTGACACGCGTACCGAGTTGTTCCCTGACTGGTGTTTCACAATTCCGTAAGCACTCTCAGGATCGGCGAAGTCTGTAGACATTCCTGCGAGTGCCAGGATTTGTACGATGTCTTCTTGTTCAGCTTTGGAGGTGATGAATTTCCAGATGTCAGGATGGTCCACGTCGAGAATTACCATCCGGGCGGCACGGCGTGTACGTCCGCCGCTCAGGATCACATTAGCGAAGGCGTCGTAGCCGGACATGAAGGATACAGGACCTGAAGCGTGACCTCCTCCACGAATGTGCTCATGCGAGCCCCGAAGAGGGGAAAGATTTACGCCCGAACCTGAACCATCTTTGAAGATCATTCCTTCCGTTTTGGTGAGGTTGAGAATTGATTCCATGCTGTCATCTACCGAATTGATGAAGCATGCAGAGCATTGGGGTTTTTCGACTCCTGGAACGCCGAGGTTGAACCACACCGGGCTATTGAACGATCCGTATTGCCCGTAAAGCGCCAGTGAGAGCTCGTCTCCAAAAATCTTGCCGTTCTCTTCGTCAAAGTAGCCTTGCGCTACACCGCCTTCTACCAGGGCGTTGATTACGCGTTCCACCATTTGTCGCACACTGATTTCAGTATGTTCGGTTACTCGCGACTGTCGGAAGTACTTACTTGCTACAATCTTGCAAGCGTCATGGGACCAGGAAGACGGGAATTCCGCGTCCAAGCATTCGTAGAGTACTTCTCCCGTCTTGTTGTTTTTGATGATGATGTCGGTCTTTGACCACTCGACTTGTTGATGGGCGTCAACATTGTCTTGAGACAAGAGTCGCGTGAATTTGAGCATTTCTCGAGCTCCCTTAGGCTAGATGTTGTCAGAAGATTTCGTAGAAATCCGGCGTTTTACTTTCGGATTTCTTATACCATGGATTACTTCCATCTGATACCGCTTCAGCAGAGAATCCTCAGCAAGTGCGCGGGCTAGGTGCGCTAACCATATAGCGTCAGCCTCATCGTCGTTTAGGGTTATTTCCCACTCTCGCATCGCTGCTTCGATCATGCGTTCTTTGGACGCTCCTCCATTCCCTGTGGCGTATTTCTTTAGGCGGGTCGGTTCGACAAGTTGGATGTCGGGGCAGAAATCACTCGCGCATACTGCAAGTACTCCCCTTAGCTGCCCCAACGCATCTGCACGGTTAGTGGCAGCGTAAGCAGCGTCTTCAATACACACTTGTTTGATTGGCCCGTAGTGTGAAGTGATGAATTCCAGGTGAGTTCTGAGCGCATCGCGGTACCACTTGAGGCGAGGTATCTCCCGATGCTTTCCAAAAATCGTGAGCGTGCGGCGTATTCCGGTTGCGAGAATTGCGAATCCCGTCTTGGTGAGTGACGGGTCTATACCAACATAGCTTGACTGTAAGGACCCCATGTCCTACTATTTTTTACAGAAATTCTCAGCGAGGTCAATGCGTTATGGCACAGCTTACAGTTGAGTTTATTCGAGACACTCTCTCGGACGGCTTTTATTTGGGCGTGGATGTCTTAAGTGGGGTAGATGTCGATCCTGTGTGTATTGTCGTGCGTAAGGGTGCAGCTAGCACGCCTGAATACATTGCGCGTATCGCGACTTTAACGGACTTAGCGGGAATACCGGCGGCACCTGTTGTAGCAGGATACAACCAGTTCTACAGTCAAGAGTTCGACCTAGTTGTACCTGTGGCGGGTGACTACATCCAGTTGGTATCTCCTCCGGGCTTGTGGGATTACCTAGGGTATGTTCCGGGTACGTACCATGAGGTTGCGGCGTATGACCCGGTACATAAAGTGTGTGAGGTAGTTCCTGGTGATGAGTTTCCTGCGTACGCTGGACGCTTGTCATTTGCGCTTTTTGATTCAGGGCTACTTCCCAAGGGGTCGTTCGTGAGCGCGGGTGCGGCTACCCTCGATGTGTACGGGGGCGCTTGGGATGATGAACTCTATTATCGGTTACAGACAATCCACACATCTATTGAACAGCTGCAGGACGCCATCAACAAGTTTGTATCGTTGCAAACAGAAGCCCAGTCACTCGTGGACAACACTGAGACGTACCTGGATGAGTACGAGGGTACGAGTACGGAGATCTACACGTGAGTGTACGCATAGACCTTAAACAAACGAAGACCGTCGAGGCGGGTCCTGTTTACCGAGTGCTCAACCAGGTGACGTATGCTGAGAATATCCCTTCTCAGATCTTTGTACACGATACTGAGACGGAAGAGTTCGTGCATGTTGCCACGGTGTGGGATCTTCAAACTTACCCGTTTACTCGAGACGAGGCCATCAGCGGACTCATCCCGTATTACTTAGCGGCACAATGCACGAAGGATTATTCCGACATCCAGTCCGCATTGGACTTCACTGCTCACGTGTACAGCCGTGTAGAATGGCTTGTACGCGATTACGAGACGGCGAACGATGTCTTTGAGGGCGTGCTCACGCACTCCATCACGAGTTAGCCATGGCCAACACAGAAATATCCCAGACACGTGAGCAGGTTCTTAACGCTGCGGGTGAGCAAGTTTACCGCGTAATTTCGGTAGTGGCTGCCAAGGGGGATTTGCCACACCAGAGTATTTTTGTGTTGTCCATTAATGATGCCTCCGATCCTACGTCGGATACATTCCTACGCGTAGCGTCACCTTTCGATCTCACGAACCTCTACACTGATAGGCCAACGGCGATTGCGAATAGTGCAACGATTTTCCTTTCTCCCTACGTGAATAATGACTATTCGGATCTTGAAGTGGCGATGCAAGCGACGCAAGAGATCGATGGGCGTGTAAACACGTTGGTAACAACTTGGCAGACGTATTTCGGAGAGTTCTACACTCCCACATCAGAAACGCTTACGTTTCCCAATTTCGATCCAAGTTACGTGCAAGAACTCAAGGCGGCATACGCAGCAGCTAAAGAGGCGAGAGAGACCGCTGAGTCGGATCTTGAAGACAAAACGACCACCCTTACAGATGCCGAGGACGCGCTTGCTGATGCGGTTGGAATGGTTGAGCTCTTCGCATACCTGGTGCAGGTTTGTGACAAGCTCATGCCTGCAACTACGGGCTACTGGGCTATTTTGAATGCTGAGATTACGAGTTACGTTGGCGGAACTAATAGTCTGTTTAACGCTATGAAGACTGCGTACGAGGTGTGGTCTACTATTCCATGGGTGCCCTCGTCCCCTCCAGCCCCGACAGAAGATTATTTTGATATGTATAACGCGCTAAACGCGTGGTACGGCACCATCAAAAATGATTGGGAAACTGTCGGTGTTCCGCAGGTAGCAAATGTCACTGCTACTCTCACGGACGCCTGTAATAACGCATCCTCGGAGTATACCAGCGCCCTCAACGACCAAACCAATGCCGCGTCGGATGTCGCTGATGCTCAGGAAGCAAAAGATAAGGCGACCGCCACACTGGCGGCCGCCCAAGAAGCGGAAGACGCAGCTCTCGCCGCGGTAGTGGCGGTGTGCCCGGACTTCGATCCTGCGTCCGTCTAGTAGTAGGAATTCTTTTTACAGAGCTCGTGGGACTGACGTTCTTGGTAGATGAAGTTCTGGAAGTTCCTGTAGATGTCCTTGAGTGTACGTATGTGCAATTTCCAAGGAAGGAGTCCGCCTCCACGGTTGTAGTTTCTCCAGCGGTACGTTGCCGCTAACTCCCCGTCGTACGTAGATTCGATGTAAAGTAGCGTGTAGCTCGTGCGTTTCCAGCCGTTATGGTAGATAGGGCTGTGGTTACGCTGAGCAAGTTCTAGTAGGACGGCTTTTTCATTTGTAGACATACGTCGATAAGGAGGTTCTATCAGAGTAGTCTTGTACTTTTCCAGAAATCGTCGAGCAGCTTGGAAGCCCCCGATTTCTCGCATGTAGTTCAGCGGTGAGGTTTTGGGGTTGATTGCGAAGATCAACCGGTTGCGGTGGACTTTCAACGTGCCGTAGCATTTTCGCCTCTCCACTCGTTTGTCAAGTTCCCCACTGTTGGCAAGCAAGAACCGGAGTTCTGGTCCGGTGAAGGGTACGTGTACTCTTTTGACGATGTTCTTTGCGATCTCTAAAGTGCTCTCATCATAGTATCCGTTACACCAGCGAGGAGCGCTTCTGTATTCACCCCAACAGGGCTCCTTCATCGAGCATTGAGAACACACACTTTTCTGGAATTGAGCGTAGCGACTGCGTTCGGATGCGCCTTTTTGCCTCTTTTCCAAATTCGCTCCTACGAGAGTGAAGTCGTGTTCTTTGATGTTTCGGTGCGCCTCGGGCACGCCTACGTTAGATGTCAGGGTAGACCCGATAGCCCGAAACCTACCTATTTGAGTTTTCCAGTACTGTGTGCGCTCCCAATAGTCTTCGATATCGAGGTCGGGAGCGGGAGTCTGAGCGAGTGCGCCCAAGCTCATGAGCGGACACGCCCCCCCACCTTCCACTTTTACCGGGCAACTCGTACACCCATCGATATACTTTTCTGGAAAGCTGCACCGATTTCGGATGTCAATGCCATACACGTATTCAGGGACGCCGTTAGTCATGAGCGTTACAGGGAGACGATCCGAGTCGTTCAGCGCACTACGGCACACGGGATCTGCTTCGTTAGTCGCGATCAAAAAACGCGATTCATGATCGGATGGCCCGTACCTGTACTTTGCGCAGTGGTTTATGAAAGGGAGGATCATGAAGGTGTCACCGAGGTACTTTTGGGTTTGGGGGTCCTCTGCGATTTCTCGGTGAAGTTCCCTATCAGTCAAATCAATATTGGCGGGAGTTCGTGCAAACAGCAAACAGCACGGCACCCCCCGAGAGAGGTACCGGCTGTTGCTGAGGCACGCCGCCGTGAACACGTATTCCACGTCGGTTTTATTTATCATGAGCTTTCCAATTGTCGATGGCCACGTCGAGTTCCGCTTTCAGTTTATCCCCCTTGTCCGAATGGACTTGGCGAATAAAGCTGACTTTACCTCGTAAATACTGCAAGAGCTCTTCAGGAGTCGTCATCCCAGCGCGTTCGTGCTGGGTTTCGATCCCGCTAACCATGCAGTTGTGAACAATAGCGCGGATACGTAAGTATTCGTTGTACTCGATGTTGGGTTTTTGGTTCATCACGATGCCGAGCATCTTCCTGCGGTAGAAGGCGCTCGCGATCCGAGTCTTAGCACGATTTATCTTGTAACCAGACGACTCGACAATCTGAGTTACGTCTTTGGCGATCTCCTTTTTCTCTGCTGCGGGAATGTCTTGTCCGCATGTGATGGTGAGGTCATCGGCGTACCTACTGTATCGCCAGTCCCACGGGGACTCTAGTCCTTCTCGCTTGTTCCGGTCGTTGAAATATTCGAGGATGCGCTGGTCGAATCGGTGGTTTGCTACGAGGTTGCAGATTGCTCCGGATGTAGGCGCACCTTGAGGAGTACCGTGAAAGAACTGTTGTCGCGGTGTTCCCCTGTATTTATCATCATCAATACCCTTGGAATTTTTAATGGGGACGGTCATGAGGTTCGCTAGAAGTCCGCTGACATGAAACGAGTACCCGATGGACTGGAAGTAGTGACGAATCCAAGCCCGTCGGGTACTAGGAAAGAAGTTCTTGAGGTCCATCTTGATGTAGACACCTTGCTTGGGGCACGTGTGCTGTTGGGGTGTCTGACCTTTGGGTGCAGTGTCGCAAATATCACAAGCGGGGATGTGCCGGGAAACTGCGTCTACAATGGAGCGACTGGGGCGGTAAGCAGTTACATGGTCTCCTAGTTGTTCCTGGAGGGGAAGCAGCAGCCGCGCGTGCAGGCGGTGTAAGAAGACTTTCATCAACGGAGAGGGTGCGTGAATGATCCGTTTCTTCCCATTGCTTTTGGGAATGTGGAACACCTTGTATTGATCACTCTTATTTTGGAGGAGGTGCCACATGGTCTTGTTCCGGAATCCTATAAAGAACGCCAGGGTACAGTCGTCCAGGAGGAGGAATTCCGTATCCGGAACGGTGATTGTTTCGAACGTGCTCTCTGTGAATCCGTAGGTCATTCGATCTCGCCTCCTCCCTTTATCGAGGTCTCCACAACTTCGCGGAACTCCTCGTCTACGGGAAGGCGCGTGAGCTCGATGTTTCTACGACAGCGAGCTTGGCCGGGTGTGCATTTGTTGGCGTGATAGTCTGCGACGTGTTTACAGATCGCGCAGATGACTGGAATATCTTCCTTGGGAGTGTGTAGAAAAACTGTAGGCATCGGGACACTTAAGTTGTGGATGTCGGATACCGCGTGTGACAACGTATAAGCCAGCCGTACCTTGCGCGTGACAGGTTTCTTACTTTCAGGGTCGATTTCTTTATCACGCGCAAGATACGTTGGAACTACGAGGAGCCATTCTCCTTCCTCAATTTCCTTGATTTCGGGAAGGTTCCCATCGGTGATACGCTGCCACTTCAGGGCGTCGTTGTCACGTTTCAGACCGATTTTACGCTGCGACTCGAAACGGATACGGTTGAGCGACTTCTTAATGACGTCGTCAACCTTCAAAATCAAGCTGTACCGAAACAAGCTTGTTGCTAGTTTTCGGTGAGTTTTGGGAATTAGGTAGAAACGGTCGAAAGGGAAGTACTCAAAAGTCTGCGTACCTCCGTCCAACCGCAACTGCTTCAGTTTGACGCAGTATATTTCGGCCATGGTTGTGTCCTTGTGGTCTAGTCGTCTGAATCGATTTGCAAGACGATGCCTCCCATGTCATCGTCTTCTCGTCCGTCTTCAGTAAGAACCCAGACGAAGGGGCAGGGAGGAGTGAGCTCGGGCATGGGGCCGCTCCCATTTTCACTGCTGATTGGCGCATAGCCATCGGTGAAGTGGATGAAAAGATCCGTCTTCGGAAGGCGCTGCTCGATTCTCTCGGCGTCGGGTTCCCAGTCCTGCTCGGTGTCAAGTTCGAGCATCCGCTTGAACGGGGGCCGGAAGTCCGTACCCCCGTAGCCGTGACGCGTGCAGTGATAGGAGACTTCGTCGTCGGGTTCGATGAGGAACTCCCTCTGGATGGCGGCGTCGTAGAGGAGCACGCGGGTCGTCACTGTCTGGTGCATCTTCATCAGTCCCTGGATCTCTGACATGAACTTCCGGAAGTCCTCGTCGGAGACGGAGCCGGAGGTATCGATGGCTACGGTGACGAAGAATTCGAAGTCCTTCTGCATCCCGGGGAACGGTTCGATCCCCATGCCGTCGCATCCCGCGAGGATGCCCATGTGCGGCCATGCGGTAGACTCGTCCAGCTTGGAGGAGACGGAGGAGCGCAGGAGGTTCTTGAAGACCTCGTGCCAGGGGATCGTGGGCTCGGAGAGCAGTTCGTCGATGACTGCCTGCATCGATCCCGGGATTGTTCCCCGGCTCTTGACTGTCTGCTGAGCGGCCTTCTTGACGATCTTCTTGGACTCGCGTTTGGCGCGTTCTTTGATGCGCTCGATCTCGGCATCAGTCATCTGGTCCGCCATCTGCTGCCAGTCGATGTGCTGGGGCATCAGGTTCTTCCGAATGTCCTTGAGCCATTGAGGCGCCTGGTTGACGGGGTGTTTCGTATCGTCAAGCGGGCTCTGGCCGCCACTTCCTCCCCCCTGACCTTGTTGCTGATTGTCTTGTCCTTGACCCTGTCCCTGTCCCTGTCCCTGTCCCTGTCCCTGTCCCTGTCCCTGACCGTCGCTGTTGCTGTCTCCGTCTTGAGGTTGCCCGCTTCCAGGCATCGGCAGTGGGATGCCGTAGACTTCGATGATGGCGTTGCCTCCCCCGTCGGTCTCTTGCTTGTTGGGGTCGTAGCCGTCCCCTTTGCACTTGTCGATGAGCATGGCCAGGTATTCTTCGAACGACTTGCTCTTGGGGAAGCCCCAGGGCTCGTTTTCGGGGAACTGCAAGTGTTTTTTGTGCTCGCGGAAGTTGGCGAGCTCCACGAGTGGGCGCAGTGCTATGTCGTTGGCCGCGAAGTCTTGCGCAATGTTGATGAGGGGGAAGAGTTGGTTCCACTGGTAGTTGTTGGCGCTGCAGATTTGCTTCATGTGCAGGCTGCGCTCGATGTGCGATAGGACGATGTGCACGGCTTCGTGGATGACGACCATGATGCGCAGCGGCATCGGGATTTTGCTGAAGAATTCCGGGTCCCAGAGGAACATGAATTTCCCTTCACGAGTGAGGGAGACCGCGGCGGTACCGATGCCGGGAGCCGCACGACGGCCACAGCCGTTCAGGATGCGGCCCCAGAAGTTGTTTCCACCTCGGGGCGAACAGGCCCACTGGAGTACCTGAGAAAGAGCTTCTGCGGGGTTTTCTGCGCTTTGCATTCCGTTGCCTCCTAACGTATAATTGGTTGTGTTTCACTACCCCAGAGGTTGAGGGACAGATATGACAACTATTCCGTATGACCAAACATGTGATCCTGGATACTCGCATCTTCGAGTGGTGCTGGACCGCTTCCCTGAGCTCAAGGAAGTGGCCAAGACCGCCAACATCGATGACAACGAGTTTTCGAATCTTCCGGACGACTCTTTTGCATGGCCTGGAAAGCGTCGTTATCCTCTCCACACGCGAGAACACACTGCACTCTCTTTAGGTTATCGTAAGTTGGCAGGCGCGGTGCCAACTGAGGTAGACCAGATGTTGGAGAAGGCAGCGTCCGTGTATGAGATCGATCCCTCGATCTTTGAGGTCTCCGAGGCTGAAAAAACAGCGTCGGAGGAACGTTACGTTTTCCCAGAAAAACAGCGATTCCTGGTGAAAACAGCTGAGGATGTGAAGCTTGCGGAGCAACGCATCCGGGAAGTATACCCCCAGCTCACTGTTGAAGATCGTGCTGAAGGTTTGTTCAATCTCTGCAAGTTCGCAGAGGAATTGGGTGTTACACTATCTCCTTCTACCGAGAAACTAGCGGGATTTACGCTGACCAGTACTCGAAAGCTCAAGGACTGGTTGGAGGCGCGTCAAGAGGTTACTCGAGGTCGAGTTTACGGAGACGCGTTTGCCAAGTTGGCTGAATCCCTGGAGGGTGTCGCTCCTGAAATTCATGATCGGACGTTCCAGGTTGAATTGGCTTCCGCGATTCACGAGCTTGACAAGGAGGCAGGGATTACCAATCTCTATGGGCGTAAGCTCCCTGATCCTATCCAGACGGTATTCAATTCGGAGAAGCTAGCAGCGAATACTTTGGAGTTCGGTACCGGTATGATGCTGGATAAGAACAAGCTCGCGGCTCTTCCTCTTTCATTTTGGAAGGACCTCTTGGGGGACAGCATAGCAGCTGAAATTTCCAGTGATGGTGAAACCGTCAATCCTGAGGCTCTGATGCAGCTGCTCCCCACGTTACCCGCTGACGTCAAAGCCATCGCACAGAAGCAACTAGCGTCGTACGTATGATTGAAGCTTTGGAAAAACTGGGGAGTAGCATCTCAGCTATCCCTGAGTCCCTTCCTGAAACGTCCCGAATTCGTTCTATAGAGTTTCTAAAGAACGCGGACGATAGTCGGTGTGCTGCGGTATTGTACGCGGCTGCGCGGAACGCTTACAGTTTGGGTTTGCTGTCCTGGGAACCTGAAACTATCTGGCTTACGATGGAAAAGGATGGCATTGACCTGGGACTTGTGAGTCGAGACAAGTTGCTGGCAGTTAACGCTCTCATTGTTAATCCGCAATTCTATTGGGACCACCTCGTATTTGAGAACACAGTGCACGCGTTCGTGGGGAACATCAGCAATCCTGACGTAATACAGGAGTGCCATCCCTCGGAGATGGCATGGACTGTGTACGAGGCTGACGTAGTACGAGGGATGGACCCAGAAGGCAAGGGCGATGCCGAGTTTGATGAGGATGTGCAGCAGTACATCGCTGTTTGCCTGAAGCGAGCAGGCTTCATTTGCGCGCCAGTAAACCTGGAATTCGCGGAGGATAACCTCGTAGAGCTCCAGCCAGATGAGTCAAAAAATTTACGAAAAGAAGTTCAAGATGCTTGGGCGAAGTTGGATAAGGGGGCCCTCCGGAATACCCAGTTCGCGGAGGACCCCCTCGGAGTGAACTTGTCTCGGCTCGCAGGAACCTACGTTTACGTAGAGGACCTCGCGAAATCCATGGGACAGGACTTCCTGGAGCTCAAGGGAGTTTGAACTCTGGAGTGATTTCCAGCCCCATGTCCGGCAGGCTGCGACGTCCTCTATCCGTTAGGATGTTCAGGTCTACCCAAGCGTCGGTCTCCTGCAGAGCCCGAGACAAGTCTGCGAGGTAGTCGTTGCAATTCAGCTTCTGCGCGAGCGGACGCAACGCGCGCTGAACGTAGATGCGTTCATAGACCGGCAGGATGAGGAGGAGCGTGATGAGTTCGTACATCACGTCCTCCACGGGGGGCGCCTTCTCGAACACGTCCTTGAGGGCGGTGAGGCATTGCATGCGACGTTTTATCAGCTGGGTTTCGGCTTTTACGGGATCGTCAGCGTAGTCCGCGTGACTGAGGACCCCCGCGAGTTCCAGTAGTCGTGACATATCAGCTCCCCCTCAAGGCGCGCTCGACTTCCGTCTGGGCGTCGTCCAAGCTCGTGTGGATTTTGATCCAGCTCTTGTGTGTCTGGACGTGCCGCATCAGATCGAAGAGGTAGTCCTTGGCGTTCGCCTCGTCGGCGTACTTCTTGAGCTGCGAAAGGACGCTGACGCGCATCTCATTCGGCAGATCTTCGAGGTACATGACGAAGTTCCCTGCCGTGACCTCGACGTCGGGTTGCAGGCTGAACATGTAGGTGAGGACGTTGACGTTGAGTTCGGTGATCTTTTCCTGCTCGGACTTGTTGAGGAGGAGCCGCACCGGCTTCCGCGCCATCTTCTTGTAGTTCAGCACCACGTCCTCCGCCCGGACGGCCGTGCGGTTGTCTTTGAGGTGCTCGACGAGCTGGGTACCCATGTGGATACCGACCGAGGCCGCGAAACGGCAGAGTGCGAACTCGTTGTCCAGCGGCTTGTTCATCTTCTCGAGCATGTAAGCATCGAGAGAGATGGTTTGCACCGTGGCCGGACACATGTACTGCTTGCCCTCTCCCTGCGCCTTCTTGTCGTACAGGTTCTTGGGGTACTGTACGATGAAGTCCAGGACGCCTTCGTGGCACGGACGGCTTTTGCCGTCGTCGAAGCACTGCCGGTCGCTCATGTGGAACTGATCGCTCGAAGCGTGCGCGACCCAGTCCTTGAACGACTCTAGCGCGAAAAACCACTTCAGACGGCGGCGAAGTGCAGCGTTGTTTTCGATCTGCGTGACAGCGTACTGCGCCGTTGCCGGGTTCATCAACGCGATGACGATGGCCTCGTCCGGGAGGACGTAGTTGAACATTCTCCGGTCTTCGATGAGCGAGAAGAACATGGCGATGCTGTGCTGGAGACCCTGGTTGATCTCCTCGAACAGCATGATGGACTTCTCGCCTTTCTTGGGGAACACCGACGGAACAAGAAGATCGAAGTAGCCTTCGGGCGAATCCTTGGTGCTCGGGATGCCGGTGCCCACGAGGCCGTAATGCGCGGTGCGGATGTCGTAGATGCTCGCGCCCTCTTCGCGGGCGATCTCCGCGATGATCTGGGACTTTCCGATGCCCGCTTCTCCGACGATGCAGATGGCGCCGCGGTGTTGTCGGGTCTTCCAGGTGAGCAGAATCTGGTCCTTGATCTCCGCGATGGTGGCGCGCGGGATGTCGTACTTGTCCGCGTAATGAAGTTTCTTACCTGCTTCTTCTTCTTGCCTGCCTCTTGCCATGCTGGTAACCTCTCTTTGTTATGAGCAACTCCCGCTCTACATCATTATCCGTCGTCGCTGAAGCCTGGATTCAGCTTGACGGAAAGGATTTTCGGTTAACGGACTGGCCGATGCACCGCGCCTTCTACGACGGGCGTTATCGACGAACTTTGTTTAAAACTGCGCGCCAGGTCGCGAAGTCTACTACGTTAGCGAATTTCTCCATCATCGAGTGCAGTCTTATACCACACTTCTCCACCATGTTTGTTAGCCCTTCCAAAGAGCAGACAACGCGATTTTCGAATACTCGTATCGGAAAGACTATGCGGTACTCTCCGATCATTAACGAACAGTTCTTACGTACAGATCTTGCAGACCGTGTTTTCCATAAACAGTTTACGAATGGTAGCGAGATGCTCTTTACCTACGGTTGTGATGATGCTGAGCGTTTACGTGGCCCGTCTACTGACCGCAATATGTATGACGAGGTTCAGGATATTCTTTACGACCCGGTCATCACAGTGGGTAATGAGACTATGGCCGAATCGGATTACGCTTTTGAGACTTACGCTGGAACTCCTAAGACGATGGAGAATACCATCCAATATCTCTGGGAGCTCAGTACCCGGAGTGAGTGGGTAATGAAGTGCGACGGGTGTGGTAGTCACGTTTTTGTGGATAGTGAAAAGTGCCTAGGTAAGTATGGACCAGTTTGTCCGAAGTGTAAGCACTACTTGAATCCGTTTACAGGTCAGTGGATCGACATGGTTCCCAGTAAGAAATTGCAGGGATTTCACATCAGTCAACCGATGATGCCCCGTAACGTTCCCTTAGCTATGCGTTCCGCTGGTAGGTCGAGTGCTGAGGTTAAACAGGCAGAGTTGCGCTGGGAGCGTATCCTGCAGAAGTTTGAAGAGACGCCCCTATCTACTTTCCGTAATGAGGTTCTGGGCGTCTCAGATGAGATTGGTAGTCGGCTCTTGTCGCAGGAGGAGCTCGAGTCGCTTTGTACGGGGGATCCTCTGCAACAGTTCCCAGATCGTAAAGCCCTTCAAGGAATTACGCAGATTGTCGCCGGAGCTGACTGGTCGGGGGGCGGCACGACAGGCGTCTCACGTACTGTTCTTTGGATCTGGGGTTGGCGTCCGGTTGACCAGAAACTCATAACCTTGTTTTACAAGGTATACCCTGGTACTAACCCGGTGACTGCCGTAGAAGAAATCGCGCTGGTCTGTAAGCAGTATCAAGTGTCGATGTTCTGTGGAGATGCTGGAGAGGGCGCGCTGGCTAACGACCTCATGCGTACTCATCTCGGGCATCACCGGGTAATCCAAGTGCAGTATGGGATGCAGGCTAAGGCACTTAAGTTCAATCAGGTAGACCGTTATACGGGTGATCGTACCACCCTGATCGATAATTACTTCATGATGCTGAAGCAAAAGAAAATAGAGTTTGGTCCCCTGGCGGAGATGCGTGTTGCTATCAACGACATCCTTAACGAGTACGAAGACGTTACACACACGGACCGAAAGGTGTGGCGCCACTCCCCGCAGAAGCCCGATGACTGTTTGCATGCGGGCCTCTTTGGGTGGTTGGCGTGGAAGATAATCAATAAAGACTTCAAATTCTGGCAAGAGTAGTGCTGCTATCCTTTCGCTGGGCGCTTACCAGCAGAGAGTGCCTCGTGTATGTAACACGAAACTCTCCGGCGTGTAGCACGCCGTAGGAGTGGGTTCTCCTTCCAGCACTGAAAAAGGTACTGCTGTGAGTCCCTGTAGCCCGGCCCTAGCCGAGGTTGATGTACAAGGTCCGATGAGTACATCATCCTCAGAGAGGGCTCGGGCTACCAGTGGATCTCAGGTATTGCTAGCGTAATGGAGTCACTTCCTCCGCTGCATGTCTCGAGCCGCGTGACAACGTAGTTGTAACGCGCCGAGCATGTCGGCGGAGGTATGTGAAGCCATTTGCCAAGCCAGCCGCAGTCGTTACCTGTTGGGA
>QNCB01000003.1 GCA_003644335.1 Planctomycetota bacterium
ATAACGCCGAATCGGTGATGTCTCTCGCAAGTATTTACCACAGTGGCCTGTGGAATCGCTATTGGAAGGCGCAACGCAGTGCCGCCTGGCCCCGCCAGAAAAATTTCTCGTACACTTACTGATACTGACTGCTTTTAAAAAACCCTCTTGACCTGTCGGGGCGTTGCGGGTACAACTTGCGGTCTTCCGCCAACGGATGGGTTGTGCGCCCAGGCGGGCTGAAGGGCTTTATGACTGACGATAACGACGTGAAAAATCTGGACTTGGCTTCGCTGCGGAAGCAGATAGACGATTTGGACCGTCAGATCGTCTCGCTGTTGAACAGCCGGGCTGAGGTTGTGGTTGCTGTGGGCAAGACAAAACGCTCCGACGGCACTGCTATCTATGCGCCGGACCGCGAGCAGAAAGTCTTGCAGCTATTGGCTGAGCTGAACCAAGGCCCGCTGCCCCAAAAAACGCTCCAAGCTATCTACCGCGAGCTTATGAGCGGCTCGTTCGCACTGGAAAAACCGCTGCGGATCGGTTACCTTGGGCCCGAGGGCAGCTTTAGTCACCTGGCTTCGAGTCGAAAATTCGGCTCCTCGGTGGAGCATCTGCCCCTGCCGGATTTCCGCGCGATTTTCGACGAGGTATCCCGAGGCCACTGCGACCTGGGCGTCGTGCCTATCGAGAACAGCCTGGGCGGTGGGGTTATCGGCACGATGGACTGCCTTGTCGATTCGAACGTTCATATCTGTGCCGAGGTCGTCCTGGAAATTCATCACAATCTCCTGGCCAATTGTTCGCCGGAGCATATCAAGCTCGTAGCGTCCAAGCCCGAGATTTTCGCCCAGTGTCGCAATTGGCTTGCGTCGAGCCTGGCTGGGGTGGAGATGGTCAGCGTCGCCAGTAGTTCCAAAGCGGCGGAGATGGCTGCCAGCGAAAGCAACCTGGCTGCTATTGGGTCGGACCTGGCTGCGGAGCTGTACGGGCTGAAAATTGTCTTCGCCAATATCGAGGACAGCCCGAATAACCAGACGCGATTTTTCGTGATCTCCCGTCAGCCCGTGCCCCCGACCGGGCAGGACAAGACCGCGATTCTCTTTGCTGCACCGAATCAGTCCGGCGCGCTGGTCGAGGTGCTGAATGTCTTTGCCAAGCACGGCGTGAACCTCACGAACATTGACACCCGCCCGTCGAAGCGGAAGAACTGGGAGTATTATTTCTTTATTGACGCCGAAGGCCTCGCTGAGGACGAAAAGTTCACCGCCTGCCTGGACGAAGTAAAAAAACATTGCAACGAACTACACGTCCTGGGCAGCTTCCCAAAAGCAACCGGAACGATTTAGTAGAAGTCAGGAGTCAGAAGTCAGAATTTAGAAGTCAGAAATCTATAAGGAATAAAAATGGCACGCAAATTATTTATCGCTGGTAACTGGAAGATGAACACGACGCTGGAAAGTGGCCTGGCCCTGGCTGCGGGTCTTAAGGAGACGATTGGCTCGATTGACGAGATCGAGACGGCGTTTTTTCCGCCTGCTGTGTATCTCAAGTCGATAGCTGACGCTGTGGCCGGGAGCAGCATCTCCGTGGGTGGCCAAAACATGTACTTTGAAACCAGCGGCGCGTTTACCGGCGAAATCTCCGGCGACATGCTCAAGGACGTTGGCTGTGAGTATGTCCTGCTGGGTCATAGCGAACGGCGACATGTCATCGGCGAGACTGACGAACTTATCAACAAGAAGGTGCTAAAAGCCCTGGCTGACGGGTTGCATGTCGTCCTGGCTATCGGCGAGTTGCTCGAGCAGCGAGAAGCAGGCCAAACCCTGGAAGTAAACCAGCGACAGATTCAACTGGGCCTGGCTGGCGTGAGTGCTGCGGACATGGCCAATGTTACTATCGCCTATGAACCGGTCTGGGCCATCGGCACGGGCAAGACCGCTTCGCCCGCACAGGCGCAGGAAGTGCACGCGGATATCCGCAAGCTGTTGGCGGAGATGTACAGCGAGCAGGTCGCCCAGGCTACCCGCATACAATATGGCGGGTCGATGAAACCCGACAACGCAGCGGAGCTGCTGGGCCAACCTGACGTCGATGGCGGGCTTATCGGCGGAGCGAGTTTGAAGGTAGAAGACTTCACCGCGATTGTCAAAGCGGGACTGTAAAAACGATTTTAACCTGAATATATAGAGGAAAAAGACATGGCTACATTTCTGATAGTGTTGTTCCTGATGGTCTGCGTATTGCTGATATGCGTGGTTCTTCTGCAAAAAGGTCGTGGCGGCGGGCTTGGTTCCGCCTTCGGAGCTGGGGCTGGCAGCAGTGCGTTTGGCACGCGAACCGGCGATGTTTTCACCTGGGTAACGATTATACTGACGGCTGTGTTTCTGCTCCTGGCTGCGACGTGCGCCATCGCAATCAGGCCTCCGTCTCAGCAAGTCCAGACACCTGTGTTCGACCCAGCTGGCTGGCCTTTGGGCGCCGATGGCACGGTCTCGATGAGTTGCTACGGCACAAAGGGCGCGGTTATCCGATACACTGTCAACGCCAACGAGCCTAGTGAAAAATCGACGCTCTACCGCGTGCCGATCCGGGTACACGAGGGCGACCTCGTCCAGGCAAGGGCGTTTCGCGCAGGGCTGGATCCGTCGGAGCTTGTGAGCGTGAAATACGAAAAACCCGCGTCCCAAGTCTCGTCAGAACCCACCACCAAGCCAGCTGCCACGAAACCGGTCGAGGTAAAACCAGCTGAGGTAAAACCACCAACGCAAACACCAGCACCAACTACAAAATAGCTATTTTTAGTTGCTGGTTGCTGGTTGACTGGTTGATTGGGTGGTTGGTGTGTTTGTAATTTATATTGGGTGCCGCGGTTGCTGTTTTTGCCACGCAACAAGTTGCATGACCTACAAATTGATTGCCGTTCTTGTCATTCCCGCGCACGCGGAAATCCATGTTTTTTTGCTGTTACTGATTACTTAAAAAAAATTCGTGTCATTAGTTTTAATTCGTGTCATTCATGTTCCGCTGCTTTTACTGATAACTGGTCCAGCACTTATTTGCTACATTCGGCCAATGATTAAGTCGAACGGAAGAACGACGACTTTGGGTTTATGCAAATAAGTGCTGGGGACAACTGATAACTTTGATTTAGGAATACATAGATGTTAAGGTCCATGACAGGTTTCGGCACCGCTACGGGGCTGGTCGATAGCATAGAGTTTTCCGTCGAAGCGCGGTCGGTCAACAACCGTTATCTGAAGCTTTCGCTCCGGCTGCCGGACAGCCTTCAGCCTTTGGAAACGAAGATCGACCAGATCGTCCGCAAGCAGTTGCAGCGTGGCAGCGTGAACTTGGCGGTGCGTATGAAAGTCTCCCAGGCTGATGCTGCCTATCGCGTCAACACCGCAGCGCTGGGCCAGTATCTCGAACAGCTAAAGCCCCTGGAGGTCGAAGCCAATCCGTTGCTTCGGCTGGACATCGCGTCGCTGTTGCAGCTACCCGGCGTCTGCCAGCCTCCCGCAGCGGACGAACTTGTCCAGCGGGTGGAGGAGGGGTTGCTGGAGCTGGTCGGCCAGGCCATAGCAGCGATGGTGACGATGAGACTAACCGAAGGCCAGGCCATCGTAGCCGACCTGTTGCACAACGTCGAAATTATCGAACAAAACCTCACCGCCATCGCGGCCAAGGCCAAGCAGGTAGTCCAACTTTACCACGACCGTCTGGCCGAGCGGGTAGCTGAACTTACCGCCAAGGCCAAGCTGCACCTGGACGAGGAGACCCTGGTTCGCGAGGTCGCTATTTATGCCGAGCGGAGCGATATCGCCGAGGAAATATCCAGGCTAACGACGCACCTGAAAGAGTCCCGAAAAATTTGCGACGCCGACGAACCAATGGGCCGCAAGCTGGACTTCATGGCCCAGGAAATGCTGCGAGAGGCTAACACCATAGCTTCCAAAGGCGGCGACGCGGATATCGCCCGGGCAGTGGTGGATATCAAAACCGCCATCGACCGAATAAAAGAACAAGCTGCAAACCTGGAATAGATTCAGGATGTCGCATATGGACAATGGCGGAAAACTGGTCGTGATATCAGGCCCGAGCGGCGTGGGCAAGAGTACCATCTCCAAAGAGGTGCTTCGGCGGACCGGTGCGGAGTTTAGCGTTTCAGTGACGACCCGCAAGCCCAGGCCTGGCGAGGTGGCTGGGCGAGATTACTTGTTTGTCGAGCTGAGCGAATTCGAGCGGATGATAAAACAAGGCGAATTGCTGGAATGGGCGGAAGTTTTTGGTAATATGTATGGCACGCCCGCTGGGCCCGTTGGCTTGGCTATTGAGGCGGGGCGAACTGTGCTGTTGGAAATAGATGTCCAGGGCGCGTTGCAGGTATACGAGAAAATGCCGACGGCGACGTTTATACTTATCGCTCCGCCCAGCGACGAGGAGTTGGCCCGGCGGCTTGCTGGTCGCGGCACGGAAGACGAGCAGTCGTTTCGGCGTCGACTTGGCAAGGCCCGGGACGAGCTAGCAACCGCTCGGCAGAGCGGTGCGTATGGACACATTGTGATAAATGACGACCTCGAGGCAGCGATGTCGCAGGTCGTGGAGATAGTGCAAGGCCACGGGCCAAACCAGATAAAAACAGGAGCAACGAATGATTGAGGCACTGAAGAGCGAAGATATCGTCAACAAGGTGGGTGGCAGATTCAAACTGACTGCCCTTATCCAAAAGCGAATGGTCGAGCTGATGAACGGCTCGCGTCCGCTGGTGGAACGCACAAAAGGCATGACGGACATGGAGCTGGCTATCCAGGAAATCCTGGACGACAAAGTCACTATCGACTATGACCGCAGCGACATCCCCTCGCCGGAAGAATTGGCCAAGCTATGACCGCCCCCGCGAGCAAACCTGCCCCACTGGCGGACTATGAAATCCTGCTGTGTCTCACCGGCGGGATAGCCTGCTACAAAGCTGCGGACCTGGCTAGTCAGCTGGTCCAGGCCGGTTCGGGCGTGTCGGCGATTATGACCGAGGCAGCCCAGAAGTTCATAGGCCCCGCTACACTGCAAGGCCTAACCCGTCGAGAAGTTTACACGAGCCTTTGGATAGGCCCGGGGCAGGGTCGGGCAAATCACATCGCCCTGGCCGACCGGGCTGACCTTATGGTCGTAGCGCCCGCCACAGCCAATATCATCGCCAAGTTCGCAGCGGGCCTGGCTGAGGATCTGGTATCGACCACAGCCCTGGCTGTCAGCGGCATCTGCCCGATACTTATAGCTCCCGCTATGAACAGCAGAATGTGGGCAGCAGAACCAACCCAAGCCAATGTCAGCAAATTGCGACAGTGGGGTTTCCATTTCGCAGGCCCAGCTGAGGGAAACCTGGCCTGCGGCACGACAGGCCCGGGGCGATTGGCCAGCCCAGCCGAGCTGATGAACGCCATCACCGAACTGCTCAAAGATCGCCCGCCCAGGAAGCGGGCACAGTAGCCATCCCCAGCTACGCGATAACAGACAAAAAAAAGAACCACTGATACGCACGGATAAGCACGGATGATATTTATTCAAAACGGATTGAAAGACAAAATCCACAGTGCGAGAACACATAGAACGGCAAGTTCGCCACGAATCGAATGAAGTTTTTTATTCTTCTTTCGAGTTTTTCGCACCTTTCGTAGTTTAAATATCTGTGCATATCCGTGTCCATCCGTGTTTCTTTCGTTCGCGTGAACAGCTGAAAACAATCTGGGGTATTACGATGCGATTTCTTATTACAGCAGGCCCGACGCGGGAGTATATCGATACGGTGCGGTTCATCTCCAACGCATCGAGTGGCCTGATGGGTTTCGCTGTCGCTGCTGCTGCTATCGAGGCTGGGCATGAGGTAACGCTGTTGGCGGGGCCCGTTTCGCTCCCGCCACCCGAGGGGGCGAAGGTAGTGCCATTTACCAGCGTCGAGGATCTGGCATCAGCCCTGGCTGAGCGTTGCGATGCCTGCGACGTGTTGGTCATGGCCGCAGCTGTGGGAGATTTTCAATTGGCCAACGGCCCGGCTGCGACCAAACTTTCTCGCAAGGCTGGGCCTATTACAATTTCGCTCGAGCCTACGGATGACATCCTGGCCAGGGTCGCCCAGGCAAAAAAACCGGGGCAAATCGTCGTCGCGTTCGCCGTCGAGCAAGGCACGCCCGAAGATATTCTCGCCAAGGCCCGACAGGAATTAGCTGACAAGCACGCGGATTTTTCGGTAGCAAACACGCCCGCAGCTTTTAACTCCGCTGAAAGTTTGGCCTGTATTCTCGACGCGGAAAACATCCTCCTGCCCTGGGCTAAGAGACCGAAAAAAGACCTGGCCCGCCAACTCGTCCGCATAATCTCTACCCCGACAAATTGAAAAAATGTAGCCTAGCCGCCCTCGGCTGGGAAGATCGTGTGCAAAACATTGAAATTATAGCAAGTTCAACACAGCCGAGGATCCTGATGTATCGGGATGCTATATTTCCAAATAGTTTTGCAATTGGCTCCATTCTTTTTCTTTCCTCTGTCATTTCCGCGCAGGCGAAAATCAATTCTTTTTCTTTCCCCCCCCTGGATTCCCGCTCCCCGATCGGGTCGAGGACAAGCTGCGCGGGAATGACCAAAAAAGAAAACGGAAAAAACATGGGCGAGACGCCCGTGCTACGGAAAAGCCAATTCTGACTCCTGTCTCCTGAATCCTGACTTCTGTCTACTGCCTCCCGCGTTCAATTTTTTTTTCGAAGTCTTCGGTTTCTTGTCGTACTTGTTTGACGAAGCTGTTGTCATCTATTGTGCCGACTACCGCTGTCATCTCCTGGGCGTTGCGGAATGTCGTTTGGCGGAAGGGGTTTTTGAAATCCTTCAGCCTGGTTTGATAGGTTTGCTCACAGATAAATCGCTGAGCGTCGCGGGCCTGGTCGAGCGCGTCGTTCCAAAGTTCAGGCGAGAATTCCGCGTCGCCGAAAATCGCCAGCAGCGTCGCAAAGGCGTGTCGTTGCTTGGCCTGGGGATACTCCAGCCAGTATTTGTCGCATGCTTTGTGTATCGCGTCCCAGTCAGCCAGATTGCCCGCTTTGATATCTTCTCGCAACTCGTCGAAGCTCGCCCGGGTCATAAGTTGGCCTCCGAGATTTACCCAGTTTTTGGCGCGCGGAGCGCCAAGCTCTCCGGCCATTTCGGATTTCGGATTTTGGATTTCGGATTTTTTCCCCTGCCAGTCCAGCAGATTTTTCACAGCATAATATACCAGCATTTGTCGATAGGCTTCCCACGCTTGGCGAGCTTTTAGTATCACCACAGCCCGGCGAGAGTTTTCCATATCCTCACCTAGTATGGTAAGGGCATCGACGACTTCGGGCTTATCAGCCAGGAGTTTTTGACCCATCTGGGCCAGGGCGTCGTCAGTTAATTCCTCAGCTTGGCCTTGCTGTTTGCAGTGCGCTTTTGCAGTCCATATCTCCAAAAGTCTGCGGGCCTGGAAAATTTCCTCGACCGTGTCAGGCGCGAGGAAGTCGAACTCGATATGCTGCGTGGGGGCATGGCGGTTGTCTCTGCTGTGGAACTTCCAGCTGTTTCGCATCAGCGCGTACATGTCATACTGCCACCAGTAAGCGGGCATTACGAGCAGGCGGTCGTTGGCCTGGTCATTGCTCAGCAGTGAGAATGGCAGCGGGATATTCAGCTCAGCTGGGTAGTCCGCCTTGGCCAGGAGCACGAACGAGGCGAACTTGCAGGAGTGTTTCAGCGTCGTACACAGCCCGGGCCAAAAACCTCTGCCCGCGAGGATTTCTCCGTCGTTGGCTCTGCTGTTGTGGTTCGAGCCTATCGTTGCCCCCGCTGCGATATTGCTTTGACCCATCAGGCACGATGCGGTGAGGAACGAATTGTTATGATGTTGCTCGTGTGCGGGGAAGATGAGGTTGTTGAGAATTTCGCAACAGCTGACGGTGGAGTTGTCGCCCAGGTACGAATGGATGAGTCTCGCGCCGTATTTGAGGTTGCTGCAAGGCCCCATGACGAATCGCACAGCCTTGCAGCCATAGAAAATATGACAACCTGCCGAGATGATTCCGTTGACCAGCTCGACCCCCTCGCCGATCTGCGTAGGGGCCTGCTCAGTGGAATCTATCGTGAGGTTTTTCAGTTTATTGGCACCTTTGACGTAGGCAGCTGGGCCGAAGATTACGTCTTTTACGATTCGACAATTTTTGACGACGCACCCTTGGGCGACCGTGCCGTAGTAGCCTCGTTTCGAGTCGAATCTGTTTTGGGTCAGCTCGGCGAGTTTTTGCACCAGTGCGTCGTCGTCGCGGAATCGGCTCCAGAGAAACGCGTCGCCGGGCGTCATGCCGTCGAAAGGCTGAACGTCTCGCCCGCCGGCTTCGTTGCCCAGGTCCATCGTGATGCGGACGGATTCGTCCTCGCCGTCTTTGACGAACCCGTTGCCGAACTTGGCGTAGTTTGAGGTGTGCATCTCGTCGATGTTCAGTAGCATGACCCGGTCGGAGACGATGTAGTGCGACAGGTAACGCACATTGTGTACCGCTACATTGTCGCCGATGTCGCACGAGACGACCCTGCTGTTGGTAATGCCCACCGGCACGATCAGGTCGTGATGCGACAGGCTAACCTCGCCCACGCGTCCGATGCGAACCAGCCCAGCGAACTCGCTGTTAGTGATATACCGCGGGTTGAACTCGTCGGTAACCAACACGTCGTCCCAGTTGGCAGAGGTGTTTGCGTTGCGGATCAGCCTTTCGATTTCGTCGGGTTTGAGGTGTCGCCAATGGTTTGGCGGGTGCGGAGATTGGCTGTTGCGCAGAGAATACTCGTCGCAGCCTGGCGGGAGAAACTCCTCCGGGACAAAACCATATCCAAACGACTCGCGCGAAACCACCTGAACCTTAGCCATTGCCGTCTCCAAAAGCCGTAACCGTTCACGGTAAAAAAACAAAAATTTTTACCGCAAAAGAACGCAAAGATAAAAGTAGTCAGCAAAAACAAAAAACACTGGAAATATAGCAAGTTCAACACAGCCGATGGCGACTGTGCTACATTCCCGGATAGTTTTGCATTTGGCTCTTTTGTTTTTTCTTCTACTGATAACTGACCCAGCACTTATTTGCTACATTCGGCCAATGATTAAGTCGAACGGAAGAACGACGACTTTGGGTTTATGCAAATAAGTGCTGGGGATAACTGATAACTTTTTTCATAAACCTTCCAGGCTGTCGAGCGTTTTCATTACGACCTGCATGGTGTACATTAGGCTTGGCCCGCCACCCATCAGCACCGCCAACTGGGCTGCGGATAGTATCTCAGCCCGGCTCAGCCCGGCTTTGAGACCTTTTGCTACATGAATCTCGATGCAATACGAACACTGCTTGGACACGGAGATGCCGATGAGTATCAGCTCGACGGTTTTGGTGTCCATCGGGCTCTTGTTTTCGATACTGTCCATCAGGCCTTTGAACGCGCCCATAAACTCCGGACACTCCTTACCCAAAGCCATCATGTTTTGCTGAATTGACGAAAGCGATTCTTGTGTTGTGGTCATGTTCTGTTCCTTAGTCTTAAAGGTTACGCAATTTGCTTACCCGCACCATGCGAGCGAACGTATTATCAAGCCAGGCAAGTCAAAAAACAAGCACTTCATGTGCTTCATGGTGAAAACCCGGGTGCGTCTGATTTTCAATCCGCGATTACGCGGATGATTTTGCTTTTGAGGTGTCGCACCGCTGAGCCTGTGTTGTGGAAAGATAAACCATTGCACCGAAAGTCTCGCATGATGTAGTGTACGTGTCCGAAGTAGATGTCCGTGAGTCCCTCAGCCAGGCCCGTGCGGTCGCTAGCCAGGCTTTGGTGAATCCGCTGGGCGCATCGCGTTGGGCTGTGGAGTCTGTCGGTTATGCGATGCAGCCTGGTTGAAATCAGAGCCAGGTATGCCAGATTCAGCAGCTTGCCCTTGCGTCGCTCGATATGGCCTGGCGTGCGATGGAAGGGGTCGCAAGGCCGGAGCGAAATCGGCAAGTCGCCGTGGAGGAAAAGATTGCTGCCTATCCGAACGTGCGACGGGTGCCAGTTGAAATTCGGCGCCCGCTGGGCTAATTCTTCCAGGAGTACAGCGAAGCGGGCCGGGCAGTCGTGATTGCCCATGACGTAGTGCACCTGGCAGGCTGGGTTGACCGTCAAGGCTTCCACCAGCCAGGCTTCAGCCGCGTCGAGTGTCTCATCGAGCGTGGGAAATGTGCTCCACCGAAAATCGAAAATATCGCCATTGAGTACGAAAAAATCCGACTCCCCCAGCCCCTGGCGAATCTCGTCCGCACAATGCGCCCCGTCGCTACGGTGCGTAAACAAATGCAAATCAGATATCACACTTCCTTCAGGCATAATTTTTATAGTAGTCAGTAATCAATAGTCAGTAAAAGTAAAAACAGCAAAAAACAGCAGAACACGAATGGCACGAATTTTTATTTTAACTCGGTTGCTCGGGTGCCGTGGTTGCGGTGTTTGCAACCACGCCATCGTTAAACGTGGTTGCAAACACCGCAACCACGGCACCCAGCTCCATGGATTCCCGCCTTCGCGGGAATGACACTGGGGAAACCAATCACCCAATTACCCAGTCACCCAGTCACCCAGTCAACCAGTCAACCAATCAACCAGTCAACCAATCAACCAGTCAACCAGTTAACCAATCAACCAGTCAACTAATCAACCTATCACACTTCGACTAGCCAGGTTTTTTCGCCGGTTGCTGTTTGTTTGGGTTGGTTTGGTAGTGTTACGTCCGCTTTCATCAGCCTTGGTAGCGAGAGATTCACAGCGAACTTTTTCTTGCCTGTCCGCGACCAGTCCGCCCTGATAATTCCCCGTGGCGTTGGCACCGCCACACTGGCCTGGTCCGTTCCCGCTCCGCCCAGAACCGGTGCGAACTTCACCCGCCGCCAGGCTACCTCTGCCTGGGAAACTCCGCCCAGCGTTCGGGCGAGATGATAAATCGGATGTGCCGCCCAGGCGTGGCTGGTGCTTGTATTGCCTATCCCGCCAGCGTCGCCGTCTTGCGCAGCGCCGCCGGGTTGGCCCTCTGGCTGGAGGCCGCTGAAAACTTCCCAGCACCCGCCGAAGGGAATCATAGGCTCCCAGTGTTTGCGGAGATGCCCCACCACGTCCGAGCCATAGCCCTGCTGGGTCATCAGTTCGTAAACGTACGTTACCCAAAACGAGCTGGGCTTGGCTGAGGCGACCCTGCTGCCTCGCAGGTAAGGCCTGAGCTTTTTGTTTATCATGTGCTGGTGATGTTTTTCGTGCAGCCCGCACATCATCGCCAGGGTTTGGCTGTGGATGGAACATCGCGCCGCAGCCTCGCCGTCAAGGCTCAGGCCGTCATGGAACAGCTTGGCCTGGCGGTCCCAAAGTTTCCGTAGCACGAGTTTTTTTTGAGCCTCGTACGCGCGGGCAATTTCCCGTTTCTCGCCCGGGGTAACAATCTCCGCCAGCGAGGTCAGGGCGATGAGCTTCTCCAGCGTCAGCAGGTACCACAGGTTCAACACCGTCGGATAGCCTTGCTTTTGGATGTCGCACCAGTCCAGGAACAGCCAATATCGCTCGTCGTATTTCAGCAAGCCATTCTTGCCTCTGCCCTCGGTTGCGAAATATTCCAGCACCCGCTTGACCCTGGGCCAATGTTTCTCGAAGAGCGAAATATCGCCGGTTTGATAATAGTAGTCCCACAGTGTGAGTATCCAGGTCAGGCTGAAGTCCGGCAAGACGCAACCATAGGCGACCGTCGGAGTGTGGCCAAACGTCAGGCCGTTGGGCAGAGCCTGGGCGGCGATGCTGTCGATGCCGCGAGTGAGCAGCCGCGTGTCGCCGGAGAGGTGAAACGTGTTTTGCGCCTGGACGCGGGCGTCGCCCCACCACTGGGCTTGCTCCCGCCAGGGCGTATCGACATAGGCGTCGAGCATGCAGACCTGCTGCGTGCGGGTGCTGATAGCATGGATGTCGTTGAGGACGTCGTCGCTGCAGTGGAACTTGCCGCGGATTTTCATCGGGTAGAGAGTCTCGCGATGGGTCAGCTTGAGCGTAATGGGTTTGCTCGTCTCCCGCGCGATAGCCACAACATAGCGATGGCCTATCGTTTGAAAAGTTTCAAAGTTCGTCTCACCTTCGCCCAGCACCAGCCTGGCGACAAGCGCGGCCCCGCAGGCGTATTCAGGCCCCGCGGCCAGGACGGGCTTGCCGTTTTCTCGCACAGCTTCGGTGAAGAAAAAATCTACAATCTCGCCCGCGACTCCCGTAGCCTGGACCATCAGCGTACCGACGCCGAGCTTGCCCAGGTCTAAACAGGTAGCAGCGAACTTGCCCGCCCCAGCTGCGGGAAGATTGACTGACAACTCGGATGGAGGGGTTTTTGCGCGGGTCTTTTTGAGGGGAGCTGGCTCGACCTTGCGCCGTCGCCATCGGCTGGGCGGCAGCTCAGTAAACAAGGGCAGGGCCAGATTCGTCTGTTCCGCCCAGCCCGGCGAGCACTTGCCCCGGGCGGTGGAAACTATCCGGCGGTACGGCAGGGGTGTGTTGCCCAGGTTCGGGATGCCCCTGGGCTGCATGTCGTGCCAGGGCATGGTTCCAAAGGCCAGGCCTGGTGAGTCTCCATGCCAACAACTTCCGCCTGGCATCCAGCCTTGGCCTGTGGGTTTTTCAGACGAGGTTATCCAGCTGGAATCGTCCTCCCGGGCGTCGAAAAATTCCTGGAAGTTTAGTTGCATGCTAAGCCTGGCTGTGGCTGGTTTATAGGCTGGTGCGAGACGCATCTGCCAGGGGTGGCCTGAGAGGATTTCCATGTCTTCCCATCTGCCCGCGCAGATAAAGCCAGCTGCGGTCTGGTGGATGTATTGAAACGTGCTCACCCCGGCATTGTAAGCGACAACGCTTATCCAGTTTCGCCCGCTTTGGAGATACGGCCCGATGTCTACCGTGTCGAAAGGCCAGTTTTTTTGGTGCCCCCGAGCCGGGCCTCGCGAAACATATAGACCATTGACGTAGAGCTTGTAGCACTGGTCAGCGGAGATATAAAACTTCGCCCGCCCGGGTAACTCCGCTTGGGAAAAATCGTATCGAAACTGGGCGTAAACATTACGCGGGCAGTCCCACCGACCAGGCCAAATCCAACGCGCACGACGAAGAGGATGATTCGTTTGCAACATGACAAACTCCTATTGTAACCGCGGGCAAGCATACCATAAAAAACAGCAAATGACGAATTTAGAAGTCCGAATTAGGAATCGATTTGTCCGAGATTAAATTCTGGTTTTACCATTGGGCCACCCGACGCAATCGGCAATAAATTTCACGCGTTATTCTATCAGCATGGCGTCGCCATAGGAAAAGAAGCGGTATTCATGGGCGATAGCCTGGGCATAGGCGTTTAGGATGGTTTCGATTCCACCGGTTTGGCCTGGCTTGCAAAACGAAGCTACCAACATCAGCAGTGTACTTTTTGGCAGGTGGAAATTGGTTATCATCGCATCGACGACATGGAAATCGCTCGGCGGGTATAGGAAAAGTTTCGTCTCGCCCCGGTCGGGTAGGACCTGCCCCCCATGTCTGGCTGCGACTGATTCCAGCACGCGAACTGACGTCGTACCCACCGCGACGATCCGCCTGCCGGCGAGCCTGGCTTGGCTGATAGCCTGGGCGGACTTGGCGGAAAGCTCGAACCGCTCGGTGTGCATGTTGTGGCTGGCCAGGTCGTCGCACTTGACAGGCTCGAACGTACCCTGGCCGACGTGCAACGTTACGTGGGCAGTCTCGATATCCATCCGGGTAAGCTCCGCCAGGATGTCAGCGGTGAAGTGCAACCCGGCTGTCGGAGCAGCTACCGCTCCGGGCCTGGCCGCGTAAACGGTCTGGTATCGCTGACGGTCGTCCCGCTGCTGGGCCTGGCCAGCGTCGCGTTTGATATAAGGCGGCAGGGGCACCTGACCAACCCGCTGAAGAATCTCCGTTGCCTCGCCGTCAGGCTCTGGCGAAACCCGCCAACGACCGCTGCCGAGATTCTCCACCAGCTCCAGCCCAGGCCCAGTTTGGCCAAGGTCGCCTGTCATCCCCGGCGACACAAAAGTCAGCCGTTGGCCCGGCTTGCATCGGCGGGCGTTTTTCAGCAGCACCTCCCAGCAGCCTGACTTGTCAGATTTCAGATACAGCCCCTCGACCAGGCCTTGAGTTTCTCGCAGACAGGAAAATTTCGCTGGGATAACCTTCGTGTCGTTCACCACCAGCAAGTCGCCAGGCCTGAGCAACCCCGGCAGCTCGCTGAAGAGATGATGACCAACCATGCCTGTGTCGCGACAGAGCTTCATCAGCCGAGACGAACCTCGATGGGCGGGCGGTTGCTGGGCAATCAGCCCGGCCGGCAGGTGGTAATCAAACGTCTCTAATTTTATGGTTCGGCGCGACGACATACGGAAATCCTTCATACAAGCCCTTGGCACAAGCCAAGTTGCCAGAATAACACAAAAAGAACCAACAGAAAACCCCGCAAACTCTATGCACAAAAACCCCTAATCAGCCTTTGCAGTTAAAACCTTACATGCCAAGATATTACACGAATCACGCGGTATTTATCCACAACATTCCCACAAGGTATCAAAGGACGCCGGTAAATAGGGAATAAGCCTCAAACAAGTAGGGGATAGGCGAATAGAGCTCACGGATTGCACGGTTTTTTCGCTTCTTCTGACTCCTGTTCATATCTTTATGAGTCTTGCGAAGTAGGCAAATACTGCCAGGCCCAGGGCGATTCTGTACACGCCGAATGGAACCATGCCGTGGCGGGTTAGCCATTTGACGAACGCTTTGACCGCTACCGCAGCTGCAACGGCGCTTACGACGATGCCCACCGCCAATGCGCCCCAGCCTGCCGATTCCATCAGCGCGCTCCAATTTCCCATGAGCGCATAAGCCGACGCGCCGCCCAGTGTAGGCAAGGCCAGGAGAAAACTGAACTCCGCCGCGGTAACGATATTCAGCCCGATGATAAGCCCAGCCAATATGGTTACCATGCTCCTGCTTGTGCCAGGCCACATCGCCAAACACTGGGCCAAGCCAATCACCAACGCCTGCCAATATCGGATATGCTCGAGCTTCGAGACACTAGCTTGGCCTCGCCTGGGCCGCCACACGAAAAACTCCACGACGATCATCACCACCCCGCCAACCACCAACGCCCCAGCTACAGCGTACGGGCTAAACAGATATTCCGAGATGGGTTTGTGCAGGGTCAGCCCCATTATCGCCGCCGGGGCGAAAGCTACCGCCAACAACCCGAGCAGTCTGAGTCCCGCGGGGTTTCGGTGGGTAACCCCGTCGATCATCAAGCCAACCTGCTTGCGATACAAACCAAGCACCGCCAAAATCGCACCTATCTGAATGATAACCTCGAATGAATCGATAGCGGGATTTTTGATAATTTTAGGTCCCAGCGGGCCTGAGCTTGCGGACTGCTCGGAAAGGTCCATATAATGACTAGCCAAAATAAGATGCCCCGTGGAAGAGACAGGCAGATATTCCGTCAGCCCTTCGACCAGGCCTAGCACCAAAGCTTGAGGCAACGAAATCTTTTGGCCTGGCGTTTTGGTCTGGGTTGGCGAGGACTCCTGGGCGGGCTGAGTGTCCTGGGCAGGGGCGACACTTGCCAACGCAGCCAGGCAGATGATTATATAAACACAGCCGATGGCGACTGTGCTACGTGTTGCAATTTTTATTTTGGTCATAGGCCTACCGCGAGTGTTAGTATCCCCAGGGCTGCGATGTTCGCGTATACTCCTGCGATAATATCATCGGCAACGACGCCCAGGCCATTTGGAAGTTTTTCAGCCTGGCGGGCAGGCGGGGGCTTGACGATGTCGAATATGCGGAAGGCTACGAACGCTATGCCCACAGCCAGGATGTACTCGCTCCAGCAATCGCTCTTGCCCAGCGGCAGGTTGATTAGCGCGACGGCCTGGCCTGCCCATTCGTCGAGCGTACACTCGCTGGGATCCTTTCTCCCAAACGCTTTCTCGGTGAACTCGCCCATTGCAATACAGCCAAATGTCGCAGCCGCTGCGATGACTGCCATGGACACAGGCAGCACCGGGCCTGGGCCAAATATCCACAACAGCAGCAGGAACACAGCGCAGGTAGCAGCTGAGGCCCATGTCCCCGGAGCCGGCCACAGGTAGCCTGTGCCAAAACCTGTGATGAAAATTTTCCGTAGCCTATCCATCATCCCTCAGCAGTCCGCGGGCTTTGTAAATATATATCAGGCCGCTTGCGACCGTAGCCAACACAGCCAGCCAGATGGCGCTGATTTTCACGCAGACCGCCCAGGTGGTTCCTGGCGTCCAGGCCAGGAAAAACAACACTGTGCCGATCGCGATACATTGCAGGAGCATCTTGATTTTCCCGGCGGAGCTTGCGGGGAAAGCCTTGCCCTGAGACTCGCTGTAACCCCGTATGCCGGAGATTATAAACTCCCGACCCAGCACAACCACCGCCATCCAAGGCTGCACCGATGAAGCCATGCCACCGGTAAGCCAATGCGGAATTTGCAACTCGAACTGCCCCACATGCCCCGACGCGCTCATTGCATATTCAGGCCCAGCCAACATTACAAATGCTCCGACGACCAGCACCTTGTCGACGATAGGGTCTACCATTCGCCCGAACGTCGAGACCTGGTTCAGCCGGCGTGCGAGGTAGCCGTCGAGCACATCGGTAATGCCCGCCAGCACATAGATAACGAACCCCGCGCCCATAATCGCCGCCCGGGCCGGGCCGTTGGGGTCGTATATGCCCAGCAGCACGAAAAAAACAGCAGAGAGAAAAACCCTGCTGACTGTCAACTGATTCGGTATGTTCCACTTCATCTCTCACCTTCGCCGCCGGGCCAATCGCCCGAGTCAATTATAAGGCAAGTATAGCCCATTACGAGGTAATAGGCAAACAGGCAAGTAGGGAATAGGCAAATAGGCAATAGGGAAAAACAGTCCACGGATTACACGGATTTTTCAAAAGATGATTACACGGATATTTTTTCGGCATTTGAAATTCGGCGTTGATTCGTCATTCGGGCTTCGTCATTCGTCATTTTTCATCCAACCAATCAACCAGTCAACCAACTTACTATTGCCTCAGCCAGGGCGGCGGCGAGTTTGTCGCGGTAGTCGCGACGGTTCAATAGGCTTGCTTCGGCGGGGTTGGACACGAACCCCAGCTCGACGAGCATAGCGGGGCAGCGGGTTTTTTCCAACACGCGGAGTCGTTTGTTGTGTTGGCGGACGCCTCGGCTGGGGGCGAAGCTTGCCAGCTGACGCACTACGCATTCCCCCGCTCGGTGCGACCGCGACGCCCG
>QNCB01000004.1 GCA_003644335.1 Planctomycetota bacterium
ATATCCGCCGGGAGGGACACTTCATGGTGAGGGGTAAGCGCCTAAGCAAGATCGAAGCAGTCCTCAGCATGACACAGCTCAGGCGTGGGTCCTCGAAAATGGTGCAGTACGCAATCGCCGTGATCGACGGAGAGTACCGAATTCCTATACCCGCAGAGATCCCTGAATATCCCCAAGTTCCGCATCTGCGCATTCCAATAAAGCTACCCATGAGAATCTCGGAGCGTGTATTCTGGGGTATCCACACCCTCGACGAACTACTGTCGCTGCTGGCCCACATCGCCCAGAAGCATTACGCCGCTCACGTAAACTCGGAGAAAGACCTATGGGATCGGACACCAAACGTAAATTTCCAATACTACACATCCCCGACAAGATTGCTTATGCCTCCACTCAGTACGCGTCTGTGGACCCGCATTTCGAAATGTTTCGCGAGCATCATAAAAATGATGCGTGGGGTCATCTCGCGCCTCTGGATTTGATCACCTCATCACTGGAACAGTTCTACCTGGCCTTTCCGGGGCTTCCGTTAGAGGTAGAGTTTGCCGACATGGCCAATCCGTACTATTCCGACCAACCAGGGATCATCGCCAACGTGTTCGCCAACCCGGCACGCGGAGAGGCCCAGCGCCGCTTCCTCACGTTCATGAGGAGTTCGGTCTTCGAACAGAATCTCTCCCACCGCAGCAATCCGGCTTTTAGACGCAGCCCCCTAGAGACGCACCTGACCGAGCGTTACCGCTTCCAGTTCCCCATTACACAGCCGAATGTGGTATCAGTAATCGCCAACCACTATAAATCGCTTCTCGCGGGAGACGCATGCTCCCCCAAAAACAACGTACCTCCCGAGATGCGTCGGAACACTGCCTTCGAAGAGTTTCTGGATATCTTGATACACGCAATACGATACGCGAGGGAGCAATGGATCTACGAGAGTTATGCAAAGACTTAATAACAGTCGAATTGGCCCGGAGCTCCAAAATCACATGTGAGTTCGACGTATTCGAGGAGATATTGGAATGACGACAACTTCTGCGCCTCTGATGCCCTTCCCTCATGTTTATGAAGTCCTCAGCATCTATGAACAACTGATACTCATCGAACTGGCTTTTCCAGGGGCATTTCGAGGTTTAACCAATTTTCGACGTGTAAGCGGTTTCGAATTAGCGTACCGCTTCACCAGCGTTGATATATGGCACAAATTTTCACGTTACGTTTCAGAGATTCGTGACAAACACCTCTTTCCGTCGGTAGACATCACGCTGGAAGGCAAGGCAGAGAACGGACGGGTCAAGGAGGTGTTCGTTTTGCTTCGGTGTACGCCCACGTTCTCGACGGTACATAACTGGTACAAAGCACTTCACCACCACGTCGCAGAAGTCCATGGACGCTCCAGTACGGGAGAATCCGTGTACAGAGAGGCTCAGCGTCGGTTTCAGCAGCACGACATAAGGAGTACCCGATGCCTTTCGAGAACCTCCTCAAGTTTTACGTCGAAAAACTGTTGCTGATCGACTGCGCGTTTCCCGACAGGCTGATCGGCATCAATTTCTCACCCGCGATGCCCGCAGGAGGTTACGGTGACGACGTCTTCACCCTCACCTACTCGGTTCACGGTGACCGTACCATGGAGAAGCTCTATACTTACGCCTTACGGACCTTGTCGGGGGAGCGTTTTGCGCTATTCAATCCCGATAGAATCCGGAATTCTTACCGGTGGGATCTGCGAGTAATATGCGACACCGGTGTTGCGGAGGTGGTGAAGATCTTCTGGAAGGCATGGGAGCATTCTCCGGCATCCGAGTACAATTACACCCAACAGTTCTCGAAGCGGTACTTCTATTCGCTGCAGCACGAGGTCAACAACCTGGGGTTCACCAGCACCAAAAGGAGCGGCGTACTATGCGACACGTCAGTTATAAAGAGAAGCTAGTTCTACAGGACACCTACGAAGCCCTCCTGATGTTGGACCTCGCTTTCCCTTCTTCGGTAATCAGAGTGGCTTTCATACAGGAGACCAGCAACATAATAACTTTCGGCTGTCGAGTAGTCGGTAAAGGTATCCCCCGGAAATTCACCAGGTACGTCACTCAGGCACTTCCTTCTCCCCAATGGAAGCCTTGGGGCCTTCCTCCGTATTCCTACAGCAAGAACGTGGCGGCAGCCGAGTGCAATCTCTCCTTGTGGCTCCCCGGGAACGCGGTCTTCAACGCTATTAACGAGGCGGATAAGTACGTCCCACCGTCGTCCAAGGGGGAAAGACGCTACATGTCGTGGTTCCTCTCCGAGTTCGGCGGTGTGCTCAAGCGCTGCGGAGTCGTCGACACCCGTCCACTTCAGGGATTCAAGAGGCATATCGGTGGATAACGACTACGAACGCTGGCTGGAGGCTCAAGAAGTGCATTCCTATATCGAAAAAATCATCGAGGGCTTCACCGCCCTCACGCTACTCGAGCTCACGTTTCCGGGGAGCCTACGGTCAGTGTCCGGTAAGGGCTACGACACCACCGACGTTATATTGCGTTACCGTACGCCCCCGCCTAAGAGGCTACGATCTGTCTGCGAAGCCCTCCTCTTCAGCAAGGCAGGGAAATCCTCCTCCGATCACGGCGCCACCCAGCTTACGTGGGACGCCGGTGCCTCCCCCGTCGCCCGGTTCTTCGAGGACACCCATAACTACATTGTCCCACACAGTTTTAACTACATTTCAGTAGATGGACGTACATACGGAGAGGTGTACCTCGATACGATGGCTCGTTACCTGAAGCAATGGGGTTATCGGAATACGAAGAATGTGTCTAGACGAAGTTCGGTCGAGAAGGCGATTAAGCGAGGAATATTCCGGGGGGAGGGGTACCAAACCGGGGGCATGTTGGAGGAAATTCGGTGAAGAAGGGAGATCGATAGCAAGTGTCGGTTTCTCTTTGGGTTTTAGGATAAGGTTGAAAGCCTCAGTCTGGTAGGCATGTAGGATAATGTAAACTACCAAAGGGGGGCGGAACGTTAAGGAAGTATTGATTAATACAAGAGAAGGGGCGGAAGTGCGTAAGTCGTAAGGATAGTGGGTAGCTGGGAATGGACGTTAAGGGGGCGATGGAGTCAGGAGAGAGTGTAAAAGGCACAAAAATATTGGACATATCGTGAGCTGAAGTCGGATTTTTCGGACTTTGGCGAAAAACCCCAAAAAAATTAAGGAGTGAGGAGTTACGGTGAGGCGAGTTACCCCGGGTTTCACCCCAAAATAGGGGGGAGTTTTTCAACAATTCGCGAGACGTTGGATAGATTTGCGTCAGGGAGATTGGTATGAATTTGGATGGGCTCGATGTGGCGCCGGTGGCGGGCCCCCCGACGCCCCCCAAATCAAAACCAAAAGTCCCTGTAGGGTGAGAGAGCCGGTTTACGATATAACATGGTGAAAATGCGTAACTGTTGATATTATTATTAAATTATACTCTGTACCATACTTATAATTATATATAGAGGAAATAGGTAATTTATATTATAAAAAGTTAGTTTTTATTCGTATGTTGATGTGGTATGTAAGTTATTGAATATACAGGGATGTATATCAGAGTACGGAGTATCATTAATATCGTAAGAACGAAAGAGGAGGGTTTTTTTTCTCCTGTATATAGGGGCTAGTATTTCTGTAATGGATTAGGGTTCAAGGTATAAAGTTTAATGTCTCAATGATCGCCGGTGGTTAGAGGGCAAAAATATTAATATCGTAAACGATAAGTACTCTGATGCATCGCTGTTGCGGTGCTCGCCGGTGGGTTGGGGAGCAGTGTTAAGTTGTTGAGATTATACTTGGATGTTGCGGAGGTGCCAATCTCCCAGGCTATCACCCCCATTTTTGGGTGTTTTGGGCCCTTTGGGGGGGATACGTGTGACAGGCCCAGCAACGGTGCGGGTTTGCGCGCCTATGTTTTCGGCACCACCGGCGAACAACGTTATATCGGCCATCGAACGTCTACCCCCACCTCCCTACTACCGTACAGAGGTTGGTATAAGTTTGAAAAGCTGGTTTGGTGTTGCGCCGTTACGCCGGTGCTGGTACACTCAATGGTAGTTTTGAATCTCACCCCGAAAGGAGGGACTGCCGATGCGCCGTCTCAGTGGTGTTCGGGTCATCGACCCGCTCGAATTCTATAGTGTAGCAGACTATAAATTGTACGACCTCTTGTCGTGGCTACTCAACGACGTGACAACGCTCCGGAAGAGCGGAATGATGCCTTCTCTTGGTTTTTTGGAGGACACGTTGGAACCCATCGGCGTGGCGGCGACACGACCCCACACCGAGTCTCCGTTGACGGAGGACAATTGGGTGTTGATACATTGGCCGACGGTGCTCGAGAAGATCGACACTGCTTTCGACCTGGGCCAGTACAGCACCGTCGCCATACTCTGGCATTTTCGTGAGGTCTTGTTTCGGCGTTCCGTGGTGTTCCATGACCTTCTGCAGCGCAAGATTGCCCAGCACCTCACCTACCGCTACTTCCCACTCACCGAGTCCGAGAAGGAGAAGCGCGGCTATGTCGACCTCTCTGATCCGGAGGAGGAAGTCTTCAAGAGCTTGCGGACGAGTGTCATCAGCACGCCCCGGACGATGGACGCGCTTCGTTGGTCGTTCCGACATACCCTGCTACCTCGTGGGACCAACGATAAGATCGTCTACAAGCTCCTTCCGGATCGTCGAATGCGTACACTCATCTTTGAGAAGCTCAGCGGAGCCGTACCGTCCGAGTGTTCTATCTTTTCGGCGACGGCGTTGTTGAAGATGTGGCGCCAGCTCGAATGTGTGCGCGTAGCTCGGCGGGTGAGTGGAAGTGGTTTTGGTCCCAGTACCCTGAGCCCGGATCTCAAAGAGCTCTTCTATGCTTTTCACCTGCGTCGCGTCGACCTGGGCGTTGCGCGGCTCACTGCGAACACTCTGGCTATCAATTTGTCTAAGTACGTACCTTACCGTACTCGTCTCACCTCTTATTATAAGAACCTGGTGGGCTCGAGCGACTATCGGGACATCGAGAAGACGTGCGGACGTGTTCGGGATTACTTTGAGAGCATCTTTGAGCCGCTCGTGGTTCACGGTGCCGCACCGTTGTACCGGGGTCGTATCGAATCGCTGTGGGGAGATGCGGCGTTGGAGCATGTTCTGTTCTTGTCGAACGACGGAATTACCCGTCGGCTCTCCCAGGCCAATCGGATGGAAGAGGTACGGGCCTCGAAGACTTCGCAGCCTAAGACACCGGGCGGTGCGAAGACTCCCAGGCTATATGTGATGGCCTCGCCGCCCCTTATGGACATCGGATATGACGAAATGCGGTTCGAGATGATCCGGAGACCCCGTGGGGTGTTCTGGAGTGTGCCGTGGGAGATGCCGTTTTGGGTCAATCATGAGCCTGTGAGTGCTCGTGGAGTCCGGATGAGCTCGGAACAGCCTAATTTACCGCGTAAAGGTGAGTTACGGTGTGGCGTGACCTACGTGGAAGCCTTCGACAAGTACTTCTACTCGTTGGAGATGCTCAAAAACCTCACGGAGCTGCCGAAAAACCCTGTTCGAGAGAGCGTGACGCTCTACCGATGGATGTCGCACATCTCTGCGATGCCTCCCAAGCAGTTTCGACTGCTGCAGGCGGGTTTGCGTAAGGACCTGGTGGCGCAACAGCAGCGAGCACCGGGCAAGTCGCTGCGTGGGACGACGTGGACGCGTGAAGAGGACGACGCTATCAAGCTCTACTACCGTCCCGGTATGAATTACGCGGATGAGGCGGTGTTACAGGGTATCTGTCGAGGACGCACACAACGGGCGATTATGCGTCGGGCTACTGAGTTGCGTAATTCGATGATCGAGTCGGGTATCTTCGACATCGACCTGCTTCCTCACCGCAACTACAACGCAAAGCTGCGAAAGTTGGTACAAGACGCCAAGGAAAATGCGTACAGGGCGCTTTACGCGCTGAGGCAGTAGGAGGTCTTTATGAGTGCTGGGATAAGAGAGAAGCCCCGAGAGATGTGGGTTTGCTTTGACGTAGATAACGGAAATTACCCCGACAAGAACTACGGACGCTGGTTTACGGCGCTCGAAGAAGCCCGGGACTACCGTATCGGCCAGATGGCGGTGCCGCATGCGGCGAGGCTTTCCAGGCCCGTCAAGTACGCGTTGGCCGAAGGCGTAGAGGAGTGGCCGTAATGTCGAATCCGCGAAAACAAGTAGTGTGGTTCGCTGAGGAGCACATGGAGCGTCGGTTGTGTGAGAACGACGACAAGAACCACTGGAGCGGTGTCGCTCCTACGTACCTGGTTGACCGTTTGGGTAAGTCGTATTCTCGGCTCTGTATGGTTGTCGGTGAGCTTCGGAGTATGAACCCAGACGTAGTCGACGCTACGTTGTTCGCCGAGCTCACTCAGGCCCTTTTGGACAAGACCGCTGATGTGGCCAACTACGCCATGATGCTCGCTGACAATGAGAGAAATGCGTTATTGGCGGCTATGGAGGGTGTTGTGCAGTCTTCTGACGAGTACGAGGATGTGTTTGAACCGGCGTTGGAGGATTCCGATGGGGTTTAGTTTTAAAGATCTCTTTGGGCGAGGTTCGCCAAAGCCAAAGAAAGAGGAGAAGAAGACTGTCAGTAAAGACCTATGTGCGCGGATGGCGAAGGAGTGGGCGGAGTATCGCGTAGCTCCCCTTCCTCCTCTCCCCGTATATTCTGGAGGATCACAAATGGACATCACCGAAATGCTAAAGGCTATGGGCTCGCAGGGGCCTTATTCGTCTGCGCTAGAGCCTGAGCCTCCCGCTGTTCGTCCTGTCGGACGGACCGTAATGTTGAAGGAGGTGGGTAGTGACGAGTATCGCTTCATCCGGGCTACCGAGATCGAATCGGCAAGCCCCCACAATGAGGGTTCGATTATCTGGACTAAGACCGGAGATTTTCACCGTACGTCGGCAGCTCCGAAAGAGGTTGTTGCGGCGATGCAGAAAGCTGAGTGACCCATATGCCTAATCACGTAACGAACGTTATCAATGCTCCCAAGTATGTCCTGGATTCGATGATTGGCGAGCCCGGTGACGGTGGAGAACGTCTATCGTTCGATTTCAACAACGTAATCCCGAGGCCGCCGGAGTTGGATGTCACAGCTGAAGGTCGTGCTACGTCATTGGCGAAGCTGCTTACGGGTAGTGTGAAGTTCAATACGTCTGAAGCGAAAGACGGAGACCTCGGTGGTTTGACGGCAGCCATGGAGACATCGGGTGCTTTACAGTTGTTACAGGAAGGCGGCATCAAGACTTTTCCGGATGCCAAGAGCTTCGAGAACTTCATACAGATTCTTCGGAATTGCCGAAACCACGGTTTTCCGACCTGGTATGAGTGGGACATCGCAAATTGGGGGACCAAGTGGAATGCGTATTCGTGTTCCCGGGAGAGTGACACCATGGTTTCATTCCGGACAGCATGGGCGGCGCCGCATCCTGTCATTTCCAAGCTGGCTGAGAAGTTTCCTAATGAGGAGATTGTACATCGCTGGGCCGACGAGGATATCGGGGTGAACTGCGGTTCGCTGCTATACCAGGACGGTGAGGTGACGGATCATGAGATCAGTGATCCCGTGGACTTCGCTTTGATGCTCTGGAAGGGTGCTCGTGAATCCTACCGTGAGAACCCCGAGACAGGGAAATGGGAGTATTACGATGCGTGTGAAGGAGGCTCGGCATGAGCGATGGTGACGATGGTTTCCCGAAGCCTCCCGGGGAGATTCACGGAGAACCCCAATTACCGCCGAAGTCGGAGAGCCGACCCGACGATTTCCCTCCTCCGAGTGAGGGTCACATAACTGATGGTGTTTCGCAGATAAACGGCAGCACCGGCGCCTATTCCGGGATCAACCCGTACACGTCGGAGCTGTCCATCTTCAAAGCGCAGGAGTTCGCCAAGCTCGATAGGGTGACCGCTGAAGACTTCTTCGAGTGTACGTCTGCTTTGGATGACGAGGTGCGCTATATCCGCAAGGCTTTTGTGGAGTCCATGGTGCAGCACGATAGGGGCACCATTGTGAGAACGTTCAGCGGAGACTTCCATATAGTGAAGGAGCAGCGCATCGACTTGATGAAGAGGCTAGACTCTCGACAGCCCCTTAGGTTCGAGGCTCACGACATTGGGATTCTGGAAATGAAGATTCGAGAGTTGCGGCAGGAGGTGAATACTCTGGGTATGCGGAACAAGGAAACAATGAGGCGTATGGAAAGGCTGGAACATGAAAAATAAGATGCGTGAGTGTCAGGTATGCGGCCATAAGACGTGTGAGCATATTTCTGAGTTGCTGGAAACCCAAACTACCGAGGTAGTCAAGCTCAAGGGTATTTTGGAGACGGCGGCCAGGATCGCCGGAAAAAAACTCACGGGTAAGGATCTCGACGATGCTCATGTCAAGCGTGTCGCCGACATGATTTTCCGTGAGGAGCAGATGGCCACCTGGATGACGCTGGATGAGCGCACGGCCATGGAGATGGAGATTGGCTACAGAGATCACCGGATACAAGAGCTCGAGGATGAGCTGAAGGAGCTGAAGAAACTATGAGCTATCAATTTCGTAACTGGACAATCCCCGACCACATGATGTCGGGGCTCCGGCGCTACATTGATGATCACTGCGCCGTGGGCGATTTTCTCACGGCTGTTTTGGGGAACAACCTGCGTGAGGCTGTGCATCGTGCAGATGATCACAACCTCGAGAATCTCCCGGCGTATGTGTACTATCTCTACAACGAAGCGCCGTCAAAATGTTGGGGTTCACCGGAGAAGGTCAAAGAATGGTTGGAGGCTGAGCCCGAGAAGGCGGGGCTAAAATCGGTATAAGCCGATAAACGAAAGGAGGCCGCTATGGACGACGATGCTGTTTCTGAACTGGAAGAACAGATTCGCCTCATCGAAGAGTCCGTGGGCCTCCCCCAGATGCGGGAGAAGCTCGCGAAGCCCCAGGAGCCGGAAGAACAACGTGTTCAGGCGCTCCAGAAGCGGGAAGCCAAGCGTGAGTTTGAGGCGCGGTTGGCGGAAAAAAGACGTGGGGAGGAGCGTGGGACTGAGAAACAGATAGCTGCGCAAGAGAGGGCACGCAAACTCGAGGAACGAGCAGCCAAGCAGGCTGCACAGAAACGTGAGAGGGAAGACCGACGTAGGCGAGCCTTGCGTGCAGCGGAGAAGCGTGAGCACCGGGGACAAGAGAAACTACGTAAGGCGCTTGAGCGTCGAGAGCGTGAGATACGGAAGGCACTGAAAGGGGCAGAGACACTCTACGATCCGCAGACGTTCGAGGAGTTTCCTTGCACACGTAAAGAGTGCCTCAGCTTGCTGGCCTATGGAGATTTCAAGAGGGGAAAGTGCGACGAGTGCGGCGCCGAAGGCTACATGAATGAGTTCAAGGGGCGGAATCTTTGCCGTGCTTGCTTCTGTGCGGATGATCCTGAAGCGATCAAGGTTGCGTTGGTAAAGTCCAATTTCAACAGGACTGTTACGCACTACAGCACCACCGGCGCCTCAATGTTCAGTCGTCTCAATGCTACGTGGTTACTGGATCGCTATGAGTGGGCTGACTCCCTCTTGCGGACGCTACCGTACAAGCTCACCCGTAAGGAATTTTTCGAATTACGCGACGCCCTCGTAGTATGGAGCAACCAGCGCCCGCGCTCCGAATGGCGTAACGCTCGCAGTATCCTTTTAGCGTGTTTCGCGGATTCCAAGTACTTCCATCAAATGAAGCCTGTAAGAACGCCTGACGGTAAGCTGGCGTTTTTATTACGTAGGACTGGCGGAGACGTCCGAGATCTACTAAAATGAAAAGGCTTTAAGGAGCGACTGCCACTATGCAGACATTTTTACCGTATCCTAACTACGTAGATAGCGCTGCGTGCTTGGACAACAAACGTCTGGGCAAGCAGCGTGTGGAGGCTAAGCAGATCCACGACCACCTGAGCGGGTTTAGCCGCAGTGATGCGTGGAGGAATCATCCTGCTGTGCTTATGTGGACGGGTTACGAGAACGCGCTACTCCTTTACTACTGCACTGTGGTGAAGGAGTGGATACGCCGGGGATTTGAAAACAACATGCCGCTCTACGGTGTGCCGTTTCTCGACATGCCGCCCTGGCACGGTTATCAGCCGTTTCATGCTTCTCACCGTTCAAATTTACTGCGTAAAGATCCTATTCACTACATGATCTTCGGTTGGGAAGAACCGGATGACTTGCCGTATTACTGGCCTTCTTCGTGCGACAGGAAGACTTATGCCTAAAGTATTCCAAGAAAAGGGGTTGAAACAATGAACAAGCGTGAAGCTAAAAGGCTTGCGTGTCGCTGTGCTTATCAGCTCCTCAACTTGGATCATAACAATGAGTTCCTCGCGGACCGCGCAGAAGGGGAAGCAGGAAAGCTGACGATTGCGTGGGAAGAACGGCTTGAGGAGTTGGAAAGACGTGGATGGCCTGAGAAAGAGGGCAAATGAAATACTTGTTTATCGCAGTTCTGTTGTTGGTCAGCACCAACCTCTCAGCCGACACCGATCCGGTATGGGGGGGACGCAGAGTCCTTGTGATAGGGGATTCCCTTATCGCAGGTAATTCCGGCTTTGCTGCGTGTCTACGAGAGTGCTTGAAGACGGCACCTGCGTCCCTTTTCATCGAATCCGAAATCGGAGCGCGTCCCCGTACGTTCTCCAAAGACAACCGGCTTCATGAACTCATCAAGAAGCACAAGGCCGAGAGTGTCATCATTGTTCTCGGTATGAATACGCTCCGTAGTCCTGCGTCTGTTGTGCGGGATTCTATTCGGAACCTTACTTATCAACTTCACGGGACTGAGTGCTTCTGGGTCGGTCCTCCTCCGCTGATAGAGGGGGCGGACCACCTCTTGAAGAAGTACCGGTCTTTCGTTGAGCCGAAGTGTAAGTACTTCGATACATCCAAAGAGGTCAAGTTCTCGCCCAAGAGTGTCAGCGGTTTCCACGTCAAGGCTTGGAAGGGTAGGAGGTGGGCAAAGGCGTTTCTCTGGTGGGTGTTTAACCAAGTGCCGGTAGAAAGGACGATTTCTTGAAATGAGCGAATACCCCGAGTGCGACAAGCTTTCCAACGTCAAAGACGAATCACAAATCATTGGTGAGTTTCTGGACTGGTGTAATTCCCAAGGAGTGCACCTGGCCACTTACTACGAAGAGCGCGGCCTGGTCGCCGACCGCCGCAGCATCGAGCAGGTCCTGGCCGACTACTTCGACATCGACCTCGACAAGGTCGAAGAGGAGCGGCGTCACATCCTCGAGATGCAGCAGGAACGCAACCGAAGCTACGAGCTTCTGGAGGTATTGTCATGAGAGTGGACTGTTGCTGGGGTGCTTTTGCCGACGACAGGTTTCCCAAGTCCATAGACTACTTCAAGAAGGAGTGCTGGAGAACGGTTTACGGCACTACCAAGGAGGGCGATGATGACTGAAGCACCGTTGAAAAAAGACGACAAAGTCCGCACCGGTTTCTACGCGCGTGAGACGCAGATCGTTCGCTTGGTGGTGTCTGTGAGGAAGCACGACTGTGAGGGCGGTTTTTTGGTAAAAGCTGATGGCGGAGAACAATGTGAGTGTTGTGGCTATAAGGGGAGGGAGACGCCGGAGCTGTCTAGCAATTGGTTCAGCAAAGTGGAGGAGTGAGCCGGTGCGCTGGCGTCCACGTAAAGAGTATGCCCACGCCTACGTCATCGGCTGGGCCACTGACGACTCCCACCGGGGAGGCCATGCGCTGCGCCACATCAATCTGGAAGATTTTTGGAAGCAGCTCGAGAGCTACACGGGTGGTACGGGCATAGCGAAGTTCGATTACGAGGATCTTCCTGAGGACGAGAAGACGTCCGACAGGGAACTCGCAGAGAAGTTGATGAAGCTTTTGGAGGAGGTTCAAAAATGAACGAATACCAGCAGATGATCGCAAAGATCGACAGGGATATTATGCAATGCAAGAAGCATCTGGAGGATCTGCAAACCACGCGCAGAACACTCACAGTACTAACAGCAAATGAGCCGGTGACGGCCCCTGAGCCGGTGACGGCCCCTGAGTCCGTTAAGAGTCCGTCTGCCGCTATCTACAAAGTACTGCCTGATACACCTACCCATAACATCACGTCTATGGGTCTGGCACGTCAGTACATGGAGAAGTATCAGAACGGAAAAGAAACACCGTTCACTTACGCGAAGCTGACATCTTCGGCAGGATCGATTTTGGAGCACAACCGCGCGCCGCGTGGAAGTTCCAAGAGCTGGGACATGATCCGCGAAGCAGACTCAGACAAGAAGCCGTTCCGGTATTTCGTGCGTCCTCGAAAATCTGGTCCCCAGCTTTCGTTACTCCCTGACACGGAGCAAAAGGCGCGTAAGACTCGGTCTGCTACCAAGTCCGACGTCTTAAAAGTAGCCGAGGATCTCTTTATGAAGTATTCCTCCGGGGATAAGTTCATGCAGAAAGATTTCGTGACCAACATAGTCCGCGCTATGGAGAGTTGGGAAGACCGAAAATACATAAATGACGTGGTTCGTTCCTACCTGAGAGATCTCGAAAAAGAAGAACTCGTAGGTCTTTCCTACCAAGGAAGACGAGGTCATCAGGAGTGGAAGGTGTTGTGATGAATATCGTCAACACACACACAAGACCCTGACGTCTTTCTTCTACGACCTTGTTAAGGCGGTCCCCGCGGGAACTATCAACGCAGCCATTATGAACACTGTTCTCGTTGAAGAGAACGGCGATCCCAAGGAAATCAAGTACTGCGACGAGGATCTGCGCAAGTACGCAGAGTCCTGCTCGAGGCAGCTCCTGGAGTACCGTACGAAGTACACACTCAAACAACTCAACATGATGGGGTATCCAGATACGGTGACGGGTGACGACAAATGACCGGCTACCACGTCACCACACGCAAGAAACTCGAACGCTACCTCGTGACCGGAGCCATCCTGCCGCCTGTACGCTTCTGGCCCAACCCGTACACAGCTACTCGTTGGGCAAAGAAAACGGGGCGGTCCGTCATTCTGGAAATAGAAGTAGAGAAGTCTTACCCCATGCCGGACCACCGTCCGGCGGAGTGGACACCTGAACATGTCCGTAGTTGGAAGGAGGTCTAAGAGTGGACGAACAACTCTTACAACAAATCGACGACACAATTAGAAGCTTCCCTGAGGAGAAGGACCGCTACAACCTGAAGCGTCTCTTCGCTCTGACGAAGCTCCGCAACAACATCCACAAGTACAAAGAGAATCTCGTCGACATGCTGTCCACGATCAATGCAATGGAGAAGGCGCTCGACAAGGAGATCGCTAACGTGGAAAGGTGTTGCTGATGTCGAAAAAAGAAATGTTCCATTTCGATTTCTGGCTCGATGTACATGACTAGGTTAGAAGACGTCGGAACCGAGCGGCCGGAAACTTGCCCATCAGAGGGCGCACAGGAGGAAAATAGGAGGGGGTGCGAATAGGAGTTAACCGAACCGGCGAGATGCGAGAAGAGTAGGTGCTTCAAGTACCTGCTCTTCTTTTTGGTAAAAGCTCCTGAACAACAAAAGGAGGCGTTATGCGGTTAAAATGCAAAGACTGCCGTTGGTGGAAATCCGATCCAGTAGGAAATGGGAGATGTCATCGCTATGCTCCGCAGGCGCGCCCGGACGCCCTCGTTTCGGAGCGCAACTACACTTTCTGGCCTATCACAGATGCCGAGGACTGGTGCGGTGACGGACAAGTGAAAGTTGAGGAGACAGATGCGAGTTAAAATCTGGTTTGAACTAAAGACAGACCATTCTCCAGTACGCATCGAGAAGGGGATAACTCTCAGCCGCCCCGAGGGCAAAGTGCTGACAGAGACAATGGCGGCTGCGGCCATCAACCACTCGATAAGCAAATTGATCGAAGACAACATCAACAGTGGGTTCGAAGGGGTCAAAGAGGCGTAATTTACGCCGTAAAGATAAGGAAGAATAGATGTCAAAAAAGAAGTACAACACGGCTGTAGTTTTCGGAATACAGCCTGAGGACGACTACTACTGTGGAGGCTGCGAGTGGGCTTGCAACGGGGAGTGTACGCTCTTCCAGGAAGATATCTATCTGGAAACAGTCTACAAAGTGTGTGAGTGCTGTGGTGCCGAAAAGTCCATAGGTGAGGAGTACTGTCGCTGCCCTGGTTGTATCGAGGGCGAGTGTTTGGTGAGGGAGGAGTAAGTAATGACGGTATCCAAGCCCTATACCCGAGAAGACGGGTCCTGTGCCCAAGACATAACTTTCCGCATCAGTGATGAAGACGGAAACCCCTTACCTCGTGAGGAGGCTCTCGCCTTGACGGTGCCTCTTCGTTATTCCGAACACTCTCGAGGACAGCTTTATAACGGAGAGGACGGGTACATATACGCCACGTTCTGGGCGTACGGTTTACCTAAGGAGGAGTAGATGTTGTCCTTTCCGCCAATGAAGCACTTCGGCTACGTCACTCACGACGCAGAACACATCTTACGTTATTTCGACGCGGTAACCTCGGAGCACCTGCTCCACACGAAGCGCAAGCCGTTCAACCGCAGCTACGAGAGCCACTACTACCAGCTCCAGAACGGCTGGGAGTGTACAGTACTGGGGGTACCGAGAGATGATCCGGACTTCGGCTACGAAATGATGATGCACGCTCGCCTGTTCGATGACATAGTAATCGAGCCCCAAACACAACTACCGCCTGACGGTGTCCTGGAGATCCTACATTGCAGAAAAATCAAACCAGAGGAGCTATGAGTTTTCGAGTTGTATGCGCGTGGTGCGGCAGGGTTCTCAGAGAGGGTGACATATCTAAATTAGTGTCGCACGGCATCTGTGAAGACTGCGAACAGAAGTTATACGCGAAGTACCCTAGAGAAGCCAAGAAGGAGAAGAAAACATGAGCTTATCTCTGAGACCGGACCGAGTACTGATTAGCTCCGAGGGAGATGCGATTCTGCCGTCTCGCGCCCTCGAGCGCAATATCCTCTGGGATGTCATCTTTATTCGTAAAGACGGTTGGAGCCTTGGTGCTCCGAAGGGTTTGGCGTTTGCAGCGGAGGCGTTGTGGTCTGACGAATGGGTTGCTGTTATCCGAGATGGTGCTGTACACCAGTACTACAAGAAAGGTTAGGCATGCCGACTCTCAACGATGATTGGGAACCCATGAACCCGAGGACGTGTCCTGTCTGCGGCAGCACCTACGTCACTGTTTTGGATGACCGTAACGATGTTGGTGTCTATCGGTGTGATAACTGTGAGCACAGATGGGAGGAGGAAACTCCATGAAAATACAGATCGAAGTCGATACCGACAACGCAGCTTTCGAGGATGATCCCGAAGAGCTGTTTCGAGTTCTCGCAGTCGCTGCGGAGCAGTCCTACAACATAGTGCATGGGCGGGAAACCTCAGGCGTCCTGCGCGACATCAACGGCAACACTGTCGGACATGTCCACATTGGTGACAGCGTCCTGGAGCGTGACGCCATTGCTCAGAAGGCGCGCCAGGAAGAGAAGCGGAAGTGGTTCAAGAAAACCCAAACCAATGAGTTTTGGGAGAGTCTGTGGGAGGGAGTGGATGGAGAAGAGGGTCGTGAGTACATGATGAATGTGTACCACGCCATTTACGATATCTTGGGAGAACGAGGATGAAACAAGAACAAAAAGACATCTGCATCAAGTACCTGGAGGGCGTCATTCGTCGCATCGAGTGCGACGAGTTCTACGGCATGACAATGAACGAGAAGCGCCCGATGATCCCCGACGAGGATGGCAACCCCGTCAGGGATACGGCACATTCGTGCACTCTGGATATTCACTTCGTCGTGAATGAGTCTGTAGTCCACAAGTCGGACTGCGCTATACATAACGGCCCGTACATGGAGCCCGGCCCGTGTAACTGCGGAGCAGGGACGTCGGCTGAAGAGGAACTGAATCAGATCAAAGCCTACCTTCAAGAACAACATAACGTCCAAGAGCCTACGGCAATTCAAGCGGTTATGTATTGCGAAGAGGAATGGACGGACCATTGTGAGGAGATTGAACGTGCGCGAGACAAGGCGGTGAAGACAATAAGACTGATAGCCGCCAGTCTGCCAGGTCCGGTACCTGCGAGTTTCTTCGAGGGCTACCTGGAGAGCAAGAAGGACTGACACCATGCGAGTCTACGCACAGCGTGAAGACAACGGTCAGCGTGTACTGGCTGTACTCGAGTGCGATGGATGCGGTGCCGAGGTTAAGCCGCACCCTGAAATCGCTCAGAGTGGATGGGAGAAGCGTGGTCGGGACAAGGGTCCCGGCACGGAGAAGACTGGATTGGACTACTGTCCGGAGTGCTCCTGAACAGGGAGCGTTGAAGGGGTTAGAATGAAAAAAGAAAGAGAGACCGAGATCCACACCTATCTGCGCCTTCCTCGAGAGGAGTGGCCGCGGGAGGAGCCGCACA
>QNCB01000005.1 GCA_003644335.1 Planctomycetota bacterium
AGGGCGTCATTCGTCGCATTGAATGCGATGAGTTCTACAGCATGACAATGAACGAGAAGCGCCCGATGATCCCCGACGAGGACGGCAACCCCGTCAGGGATACGGCACATTCGTGCACTCTGGATATTCACTTCGTGGTGAGGGAGTAAAACGATGGCTGATAATCAAATATTCTTCCGTGCAGATGATAAAGACACTGCTTACTGGGCTCACAAGAAGAGGGGCGATCCTCTCTGGGCTATCGTGGATAAGCGTTCCAAGAAACCCAAGCCGCTGATGTTTGTTGTATGCCCCGACATGGAAAGGGTGTTTTTTCAGATGGATCGAGGCGGTATGCGCAAGAGAATGTGGGTGGCTAAGCTCGTGGCAAAAGAGCGGCCGTTCTAGAAAGGACGCTAGTGTGAAAAAAGAAAGAGAGACCGAGATCCACACCTATCTGCGCCTTCCTCGAGAGGAGTGGCCGCGGGAGGAGCCGCACAGGTGCGTAGCCGAGCTGCTCGACACCATCGAAGTGATCGAGACGACCATGACCTCCGCCGCCATCGTGGACAAGAAACGCCAGAGCGTCCTCGACGAAGCCGTCCGCTACGTCAAGGAGACCCTGAAGATGGACCGCGTCGCCATGGAGGAGGACTGCGTTGTGATGTTCAAGGATGTGCTCAACATCCTGCAGTCGGACATGGCGGAGACTAGGAGGTGAGATGCCCTGGTATCGATTTTACTGCACCTACGGCCCCGGTCACCCGAGCTCCGCTGAAACTTATCGCTACTACAACCTGGATGCGCAAAACGATGAGGGGGTCAAAGATTTCCTCAAGGAGGAGTGGCGGGAGTGGTGCCGCCAGGAGTGGCTCGAGGACGCAATCGGGGGTCAGGAGTCGGTAAAAGAATTGCCGGAGAGAGAACGGCAGTTACAGATCCGGAAGTACCGGAGTCGTGTGAAAGCGGCGTACGAGATGCTCCTCGTCTTGGGGGCGGATAAAGAGGAGTCGTGATGCCTTGGTATAAGTTCTCAGCGGCGCAGCAGCTCGAGTTCAACGACGAGATCTACTACACCCCCGTCGTGGAGTACGAGTACTACACGGATGCTCCTCCCCGGGATGTCCTGGACGAAGAGCTCGAATCCCGTCTTGGTGAGTTCGTAGAGGATCGCAAATGGGAAGAGGTCGACGCTGCTGATGTTTCCGATGAGGATAAACAGCGTGTCCGAGAGCGCAAACGAGCAACTGTACAGCACACCCTCGAAACTCTGATCGATATGGGGGCGGAGGAGGAAGAACTATGAGCGACCGTAACTTCACGCCTGGTGTCTGGGCTACGTTGCCCAATCTGACCCGTACGCATTTCGTTCCCTATCTCAGGGGGACGCGCAAGCCTGCCATTGCTTCTCTGTGTGGCTGTGCTCACACTGACACGAAGCACAAGGAGTGGGACTTGAACGTCATGACGATCAAGCCCGACACCGAGGGGTACGTTAAGCCGCGGTGCGAGCGGTGTTTGGCGGCCCAAGCCAAAGAGCGAGGGGACCAGATCGCAGAAGAGCGCGACAAGAAGACCACCCACGCGTCGGAGATTTCGGTGTCTCTCACTGTCCGCCAGGATGATACGCCTATCGCCTGGGTGCCGGTCCCCGACCTGGAGGCCGTCATCGAGATCCTCAAGCGCCAGAGGCCCATCGTCACTGACGATGTGTGTCGCATCAAGTACGATATACTGGACGCCGCCATCGTGGGTCTGCGTCGCTACATCGACGAAGCGAACGAGCGCAACGAGAAGACCGAGGTCACCACGCGGATTAAGGAGATGCCGTGAAAATCGAAAGGCGAATAGGGCGCTGGCCAAGTTGAAGACATGAACGTTCGTGATTTCACACAGGACGCTCACTACGAGTGTTGTAACTGTGGTTACCGATGGTGGGACGTCAAGGGGCCGCAGTCGGGCCCATGTCCCAAATGCGGTAGCCTCTACTACAAGTGGCTCAACTACGAGGTGCGCGATGATTAGAGGATACGGCTTCGACATGTACGACCGGGACAATAAGATTTTCCGGATCGCCGCCATCTTTTCCAGCCTCTGGTTTCTCGGCGGAGTCTTCTTCATTGTTGTGGGGTTGCTAGCTCCCTTATCTGTTACGGCCGCAATGTGTTTCTTCTGTGGCGCGTGGTGCGCTGCCTTCTCTGTCTTCTTCGTAACGCACGAGCTCCGTTTCCGCCGAAAGATGCGTCTCCGAGACGCAGAGAGGATGTCTGAGGAATGGCTCTCATAGATAAATGTTCTCCCAACTGTCCCGGTTGGAAGTCGTACCCTGACGGCACGCTCGATGATGAACGGTACTACACTGAAAACCTGGACGACGCCAACCCCAACGAGGACTTCGTCTGTGGCTGGTGCGGTAAGGACTTGCCGGGACGCTTCATGTTCTGCAGGGCACACTGCGAGGACGCGTTGATGACGCATCTGGAGAAGTCCGATGACTCCGCCCCCGACGAAGAGTCGGGGGACGTGGAGTACTAACCATGAAAGGAGATTCACTGATGGACAGGTTGCTTGAAGCTGTAAATAAGATTCCTGGCGTGTCGGTGAAGCTCCAGCCTTTTTCGGATGAGGAGCACTCCTGTACACGCAAGGTGCGCTACGTTCATCGAGAGTCTGCTGACCAGGCGGCGCGCTTGATGGGGAAAAAACTCGGGCGACGCATGGTCGCCTATCCGTGCCGTTATTGCGATGGCTGGCACGTGGGGAGTCAGTAAACCATGGGGCGTCAACACCATTGTTGTAATTGCGGTACGAGTTTCTCTCACCTGAGTCGGATAGACGAGCCGGATGCGCCGTACTATCCGTTAGGTGAGAGTTCATTGATTTGTCGGCGTTGTGTAGAGCTCCTCTTGGAGAAGAAGATCGGGGGTATGCTGCAGCGTTTGTATGAGTTACGTGATTTCAATGCTCGACACGAGGCTAAAGCTCGAGAAAAACTCCAAGAGATCACTGAGATCTTGTCATTCGATGTGCGCTCGATGCCGGAATCTACGTTGCGGCATGCCGTGAGTGAAGCCAAAAAAGTCCTGCAGAATAGTAGGCGTTTTTAAGGAGGATACAAATGGGACCATACGACAGTGTAGAACCCGATGATGTGGAGGATCCGAACTTCGATCCGTCGGAGTATTGGAATGACGTTCTCACATCCGATGACGAGGATGACGATGAGGAGGACTGGTAGTGGATCCTTTAGACAGCGAGTTCGTGAAACACGTCCTCAAGCACCGCCCCGACAGTGTGACGGCGCGGCTGGCGAGAGAGGTGGAAACGTTGCGTACTCAGATACTGCAATGGAGTTCCCTCGTTGCCGAGGACATGTGGCCGAATCGACGTCAGATCTCGGAGGAGGATTCATGAGATAGCCGAAAGGGCGGGGAGGCTTTCACACCCTCGTCCTTTTTTGGGTACAAGACAGTAAACCCAAAGGAGGACGGCCATGTCTATCGAACGCACAACGAAGCGCTTCGCGATTCTCTCTCAGCAGGTGTATCAGAACGTTAAGAAGCGCGGCTGTCCCCAAGAGCTTCTGGAGATGGTCGAGGAGTGTATCTCACTGGCGCATAAGCTCGGCCTTGAGCCGGAGGTTTTCGAGTCCATGTACGTTACGCGAGCCCATGCGTTACAGCTTCTCGCTGCAGGCAAGAAGTTGGCGATCCTGGAAGACGAGGTGCGGCAGCACAATTATCAGGTGCTCGGACAGGCGATGCGTGAGTACATGTTCGAGAAGGAGGGGGAGGCATGAATGACGATACGCTCACACTGTGGATGCGGCTCCGAGACGAGGTCACGTTGGGGCGGGACAACCCGGCTCTCTATGACACGGTCCGGGACGTCTCCGACGACATCCACGAAGGGAACTTGCCCTGGGACCACCCGGAGCTCTTCGTGGACACCATCTGGTCGCTCGGAAAGACCGAGCTCGCCCTCGGTGCGCAGCTCCTCTTCGACGGGATGGAGTGGGACGAGGAGAGCTCTATCACCTGCAACGAGTGTAGCTACTACGGTATCGTTGAGCAGTTCTTTGCTTACAACGAGGAGGATAAAGAATGACCGTCAACGAACTACACGACGCCCTGACTGAGCTCATCAAGGCTGACAAGGGAGATCTCGAGGTGCACGTCCATGCGATGACGGGGCGCCTCTCTGGCCGCAGTACTGTTCCCGTTAAGTCGGTCTCTTCAGGGTTCGACTGGGACTATGGAAAGTTGCTGATTTATCCCGAGGAGACGCTCTTCGGAGAAGCGCTGGCGCGCAAAAGGAGAAACAATTGACCGTACGCACAATCGAAGAAGCAATGCATTGGTTCCTCAACAACTCGTCGGGGACGGTAATCGTGGAACGGGTGGACGGCATGACCAAGGAGTGCGGCTCTTTTCCCGAAGCTGAGGCGTTCTTGAAGAGCGCCGAGCAAGAGAATGTGAGGTGAAACATGAAGGCTCGCACAGACGTTCTAGTCGAGATACGCTCCGCAGTCGAAACCCTTTTAAAGAATGCCGCGGAGTTCAAGGACCGTTTCCGCAAGGACCCCATCAACTGGGGAGATCTGCACTGTACGGAGGTGCTTTACTGTCTCGATGATGAGGGGCACGAGCGCTACCAGGTCCACATCGCGGAGTGCGACCCTGCTTGCGGTGAGCTCAAGCGTTATATCATCGAAAGTTTACAATCTCATTACGACGAGAACGACGAGTTCGAAGTCATCACGGAGTGGTAACTATGTACAAGATAATGGGGCGCTACAATGGCGCGGATGCTGAAGAGATCGATGAGGCTGACACTCGGGAAGACGCTGAGTATCTCCTTGAGGAGTACAGCACGGCTTTCGGCGATGGCTGGGAGCTGTGGATAGGGAGGTAAAAATGGACAAGGCGGAACGGAACCTGATCGTAGGAGACATTGTTCAGATTGATCCCGAGCACGACCCCGTGTTCGGTGGATGCTTCATGGTCGTCACTAAGCCTAAGTCCTTCGGCGCACAGGGCGCCGTTTTGGGACCTGGTATGAACGGCCTTGACGGTACTGGTGTAGCGTACTACCGCTGCGCCTTTGAGCACATGGAGTACGTTGGTCACGCGGTGTGGGAGTTGGGAAACGCCGAGGAGGAGGATGATTGATGGGCTGGCTTTCAAAACTACCAGTAAAGAGCTTTTGCCCCATAGATGACGACGTGGGGGTTGTCTATCTGGCGCAGCGAAAAGCAGTTACGTCTTTAGAGGAACTGAAGGACTTCGTCTTTCGGTGGTACGCTCTCTGGGACGAAGGCGACGAAAAGGACAAGGTCGAGGTGGGGGATATTACACCAGAGGTGTTTTCTGAGTTCCAGCGCTTACAAAATAATAACGCCGATGCGGATCCTGAGAATGTGGACCAGTCTATAGCTACGCGTATTCTCCTCCCCAAGAGGCTTTTGCATGCGCACATGGCAGCGCATCAGTACATCGTTCCGTTCAATGTGGCGCTGATCCAGCTCTACGTCGAAGATGACGAGGACAGGAGAAAAGCGTTTTGAGTAGCAAACATCTAAGTTACTTGAAGTACGTCCTGCGTCACAAGTTTTACGTGGCGCAGGCGTGCTTCCGGGAGGGGCTGGTCATACGCGGCCTCATTCATGACGTCAGTAAGTTCTTGCCTTCTGAGTGGTTTCCGTATGTAGAGTACTTTTACGGGGAGAAGGACAAGCCCAACCTCACTCGGAAGCGTTTCGATTTTGCATGGCTGCTGCACCAGAAGCGTAACGACCACCATTGGCAATGGTGGGTGCTTTCTAAAGATGAAGGAGGTCGAAGGGTACTCCCGATGTCTGATGCTGCGCGAAAGGAGATGGTAGCGGACTGGTTCGGCGCTTCACGTGCACAAGGCCACGGAGGGCTTTACGGCCCTAACGGTGTTAAAGCGTGGTATAAGAGTCACAGAAAGAAGATGTTGCTCCATGACGAAACACGGAAATGGGTTGAGCGACGCCTGGGACTGCGAGATTGACTACGAAGAGCGGGAGAGCCCCTGGCTTTCTTTTGACGACCAGCGTCCAGAGGACGGACAGAAGTGCTTGGTGTGGCCGCAAGAGCGGGTATTGGTGTACGACTCCTCTCTCGACGGATTCGTAGCCGAGGGTCTTCATAAGTTGGACAGTTGTCCGGTCCAGTATTGGATGCCTCTACCTGACGCCCCACTGACGTACGGAGAGCGTGTGGAGTACGTAAAGGGGTCTCTGGCGGATGTGTTTTCGAACCGGATGCAGCCGCTGATAGGTAAGGAAGTTGAGTATTTTCGGGAGAACTTACTTACTGCTCTCGGTATTCCAGAGGAGTATCTCACAGCCGAAGAGCCTCCTCGGGTGACTGATGTGAAGGACGCGGGCAACGGACGAGTGGAGTTCGATCTTGAAATTCCTGGGCCCTTTCAGCGTTACAGCGGTACTTACGCCGCGGAGGACGACACCGATGGGAATGATTGTTGACTACGTTTGCATGAACTGCTTTTTTATCGGGACTACCGCTGATCGCGGTATCCGGTGCTGTGAGAAGCCCGAGTTGATGTCCGTTAAGGGGTACCATACTGTCCGTAGGACGATGGCCCGGAAGGGACGCTTCTTCGAGGTGAATCCGAACATCCAGAAGTACTTCTCGATTGCGCTGGAGGAATCCAAGTACAAGGGAGATGACGATGAAGAGCGGAGATCTGGAAGTTTGGAGAATGACGCCATACCAGTACGAGACGACGATACCGTTGAAGGGGGACAGTCTGGTGAGGATCCCCAACAATTCGATGCTGCCGACGGTGGCGAAGACAACACGATTACCTGAGACGACTGCTAAGCCTATTCTCTGTTCTGTTTGTGGTCGTGGGCCGCTTACTCACTTGGTGGCCATAAACAATCACTTTCTTTGTCCTAGTTGTTACGATGCCGCCAGTATGGGGGTTCGGTCTATGCGTCGAGATTGCCGAGTGCGCCCCCCTGAAACCGAGGAAGTGAATGACCAGATTACTACACAGTATACAGGCGTCCATTGGCTTCGAGAGAACGGTGAGTACTTGGGTATGGCGTCGTCGCACGTATTGAAACTCTCCTTCCCTCCGCCAACGGGGAAAACCTATGTGGCGTACATCCGGGAGGGGCATCGTTCTGTGGGGATGCAGGATTCTAACGCATTGATCGTGGATGACCCTCAGGATTACAACGTGTGGGCCGGAGATTTTTCACGCCCGGACGAAGCGGTCGTTTGGTATGCGGTACCAAAAGCGCTGCTTGTTCCTTACACGAATTTCCCAATTTTCTAACCACGTAACTGCACAGGAGGCAGTATGACGCAGCAAACAACGTCGGATTTGTTGAAAGCATTCCAGGCTGAGATCGATAAGAGCGCGGTGCTCTCGGATTCGTTCAAGGGGTGGCTCCAGGGGCAGATGATGTCCATGGCTACCGTTGCCCACAAGCAGGGTTATAACGAGGGTCTTAAAGAAGAGCGCAAGGCGAAGAAAGGAAAGACGAATGGGTGAGACTTCGGACCATTCCCACACGTTTACTCGTAAGTACTATGTCACGATGCCTGATGGCTCCCGCTGGAGAGTTCCCGTTTGGGTGATTGTGATCAACCGGGCACTTGAGTACGTTTCAGACTACGAGTCGTTGGTCGATTCGGTTGCGGCAACGTTGGAGGTGTTCAAAGACGATGACTTCATCGAAGAGTGGGCGCGGAACAATATGGACTGGGCTGAGGTCTCGGAGTTTGCGACTAAGATCCAGGATCCCACAGAGGCCGTTGATTACCAGGAGGGATGGGTCAACGGAGAACATGAGGTAAGTTAAGCGGTTCTGTGTCCAGGGGGTGTCGGTGTGTTTCTCCGCTACGCCCCTTTTTTGATTTGAGAAATGGACGTGTGGATCGGTACAAGTAAGTGTACCTGAACAAAGGAGGAGGCTATGCGAGCGATAGTATGGTTAGTTATGTTCTTGAATGTCGGGTGTTCGTTGCTTGTGCCTGATGCGGAAGGCGAATACTTCGACACGGACTCCGACACAGACACCGACAGCGACACTGACTCCGATTCGGATGTAGATACCGACACCGACACGGACTCCGACACTGACACTGACACTGACACTGACACAGATACGGATTCAGATAGCGACACCGACACCGACACCGACACCGACACCGACACCGACACGGACACCGATTCTGAGACTGACACAGAAAGCGATACCGACACTGATACCGATTCCGACACTGATACCGATGTATGTGGTGGTCTCAATGAGGCATGCTGTGCTTCCGATATGTGCGACTCGGGATTATTGTGTATTGCGTACCCCGTTCCTGCTAACAAGGTTTGTCGTGAGATGTGCGCGCCTATTCCCTGTGAGACATACGAGGGACCTGTAAGCGGTTATTGCCTACACGGCGGAGACGGAGCGTGTATCAGTACGTTGGATGTGACAGCGTGTGATGACCCCGACTGTGATGGTACTAATCCAGATGTTGTCTGTGTTGTTCTGACTCTGGATGATCAGAGGTGTTCGTTGTCAGGGTGTGACTCTCAGAGTACTTGTCCTGCAAATTATCACTGTGACGTATCACACTCAGCTTGTCTTCCTAACTAGTGCATTTATGAGAAGTGTCCCCTTAATTGTGGGCATTTCTTTTGCTCCCAGGATGCCGTATACTTACGAAGTAATGCCGAGCGAAAACAAAGCCTGGAAGAAGTGGGAACGTACACTGGGACAGAAGGTTCCGGAAACGTTGACCAAGGAGAAGCGTGATGAGCTTCTGACTCGGTTGCTGTCTCTGGGCCAGCGAAACCCCTTGCGCTTTCAGATGGAGGAGGAAGCCCCCGAGGTCGGTCCGATGTACCGACCGCCCATACGTTCCAAGGTTGTGCGCAAGCTCGACGAGCTCCATGAGCTCTTGGAGAGTACTAAGGAGAAGACCAAAAAGAAGAGGGATCTGGACGACATCGCGAAGTCTCAAGAGTTCCTCACCAAGGCGAAGACGGCACCCGAGAAGGAGCTCCTCTTCATCAACCCTGGGCGTTACCCCGCTGTTTTGGCTCACGAGGTAGGGCACGCGAGCAAGCCTAATCTTCCGGCCAAAGTCATCGGGGGTGCAGCTCGACACTTTTCGGACAACCTGGCTGTCAGCACCACTGCTGCGCTGATGGGCCTTGCTGGGGGCTTATTGAAGAGTCCTGCGGTAGCAGGTACCGCCATGGGGATCGGCGCGCTCCAGGGAGCTTCTCGATTGACGGAGGAGGGGCGTGCTAGTCTGCGAGGACTGAAGCTTCTTCGAGAGGCAGGTTACGAGCCGACTCCGGAGGAGAAGAAAACTCTCCGAAAAGCCTGGGCTTCGTATCTGGCGCCTGGGGCCATGGACGTAGCCGTTCCTGGCGTCCTGGCGGGGCTCGGGCTTCTGGGGCGCATGTACGGGAAGTACGCTTCGTCGGATGCGGAGCTGCGGAAACTCGTCAAGCCGACGTTGTTCAATAAGTTTGAGCGAGCGTTCGTACCTGCAGACGTGGAGGCCAAGTACGACCCTGACGATATCCGGAAAGGAATCCGCCGAGAAGCGTACCACATTCAGCAGCGCTTCGGATTGAAGCCCAAATTGACAGGTTCAATGCATAGTGGCCTCAATTTGCCTGATTCGGTTGATATCGATTTTTTTGCTGATGTGCAAGACAAGGACAGATACCGGGAAGTCGTGGATGCGCTCGAGGAGTCCGGGACGTTCCAGCCGAGTCCGTACAACAAGCCTGACTCGGCTTACGCGGTGTTTACGCGCAAGGACCCTGGAACGAGTGGCTTTCCCGTCGACCTGGCTGTTGCGTACGGCGGTCCGGGTGCGGAATACCGGAAGGCGACGGCGAATCTTCGCAGAGGCGTTACGAAGATGGACCCGAAGCTGAAGTCCCAACTGTTGGCCAAGAAGCAGCTCCTTCGGGACACGCCGTTTTTCGGGAAGACGCGGTATCGGCGTTTTAAGCGGAAGCTCCGAGAGACGATGGACGTTCCGACTCTGACGCGGGAGAAGCTCTCTTACATCGTAGATCCGACCCTTCGGGAGGAGAAGGAAAAGCTCCTTCGTTTCCTCAAGCGGAAGGACATCGTAGGACATCGTACGACGGCGGGACGGGGAGTGGTGGAGATGGGTGGCGCATTGCCCGCGTCTGAGCTGTATCGTAGAGGATTACTGCAGAATTTCGAAGCCGGACGGAAGGGAGATCGACAGGTCGCGGCAAAAGCGTCAGTAGCGAAGATCAGGCGCCATCTGAAAGATATTGTGTACGGTACCCGAAGGGGTCTTCTGCAAGATCCGGAGTATGGAGATGTGGGATTTGTAAGTATAAGTCGCACTGCCAAGGACTCTCCGTTCTTGAATCTCATCAGTGATGAAGCCGTTGTTCCGGCCCGAAAGTCGGGAGTTCCGAGAAAGCTGGGTATCGGTAAGGGCTATGTGTTTGGGCCGAAAGAGCAGATAGAGGAGTTCGAGAAGCTGCGTCCCGAGTATAAGTACGTGGCTGAAGAAGACCTTGATCCTTACCTGCAGAAGGCGCTGTACAAGCCTTCGACGCGGTCACTGAAAGAGGTTTTCACGAGAATCCTTCCCCACACTATTCGGGGAGACATCAAGATCCACCCGCTTGGGGGAAGAGTGGAGCCTGGTTATGGCGAAGAGTGATACACCATTGGAAGCATTAGCTCGTTTTCGGAAAAGAGCCGCGAACAGCCCGACGGCGGCTACAACAAGCAGCTCCTCGTCTAGCTCTATGAACATAGAGTCTCCGAGCACTGCGACGCGGTCTTATAACACTCCTAGTACGGGGCATATGGGGATTTTTAAAGGTACGGGTTTCGCTAATACGAGTCGTATCAAGACAAGTGAGTCAGAGTTCCCTTGGAGTGGAGCTACTATCCCGGCTGGTGCGCTTGCTGGAGGAGCGTTGGGAGCGTTATCCGTTGCTAAGGGTAGACCTAAGAAGCTGTTGCAGATGCTAAGATCTCCGGGGCAATTTTCTGATGACGCTATTCAGCAGTTAGTTCACCGGTTGGTGTTAGGCGGAGGAGCTGGGGCTGTAGGAGGAGCTGTTGGAGGAGATTATCTTGAGAATCGGATGCCCAAGGAAGGCGCACTTTCGAAGTTCGCTCTCGGTATACAACAACCGAATATGGTTACGAAGTCTCTACGCAGCGCGGCGGGTCGTGAAGGGGGATACACGGCGGGAAACTTGGCAAAGGGTTCCGGCGCGTTCAAGCCTACCCGAATCACATCCACACTCCAGGAAGGTAAGAGTAGTGTTTTGGATCAGCGTTGACGTTCTTAAAAACTTCTCCCCTTTACAGGTAAAAGAGCTTAACGTGCAAATGGGCTTTGTGCCCGCATAATCTTTAATTCTGGGAAGGTGGTAATATGTTGTGGTTGAGTTTCCCCTCGCACATCGATATTCCGCGGTTTATTGAACAGACGGGTGTAAAGCTAGACTCTTTAGCGGAGATTACACAAGAGCACGCGGAGGATACCGTGCTTGTCCACGTTGTGTATTCGACAGAACGGCCCCCTCAAGCGGTAATCTATGATTCGACAGACTCGATTTTTGTTCCTGTGAATCTTAGAGGATTGAGCGTCAGTGTACCTTATCTTCTTCCTCGAGGACTTGTAGGGGAAATGCTCTCTGCGATTAAGCCTATTTCGCAGCCCGGCAATGTACGGCCTAAATCTGAACCGAAGTCCGACTAGTTCTGTAGAAAAACCCAAAAAAGAACGGAGGTCGTCGTGGAAATAGAAGACACGACTGACAGGGTATATCGGATACAGTTATCCGAAGGATCAGTGCCTTTGGCGGACTGGCTTTGTCAGTACGGTCGCGAGGTTTTTCCGGATGAGCTTTATCGTTTGATTCACTACAAGCACCAAACTCTTCCGAATGATCAGTTCATCGTGTGGGCGAATCAAGCGCTCATGGGCCGACACTCTGGGTGGATTCTCAAGGACATTACGTCTGTGCGCGTGCTCTGGCATTCCTTAGGAGAAACACGCGGAACCGAAGGATGGTACTTTATTGGGAAGACGTTCGCGCTGCCTTTTACCGACGCCCCCGTTTTCTGAATTTACGAGGTAAAGATATGTCTGGGATGTTGTGGAAGCGCGTAATTGAAGCAGCAATACGCGCGGTAGTGGACGTACTTCTACAGGAAAAAAGAACATCCAAGCCTAAGAAAACGGGCACTGGTTTTCGACGGGTTTCGAAACCCGAATCCAAACCTACAAGGGCTCTGCCCTCGCAGCATGCTGTGACTGGCTATACTCGGGTGCACCCTTCCGGAAAGACTGTAACGGTAAAACCTTACCAACGTGGAAACAACTGAGCTGCCCTTAGAGGCCCCAACTATGAGGAGAGGATATGAAAGCGGTTTTATTTTACGGCGTGCGCCTACCTATTCAGCAATACGATGAGGTGACAGGAGAAGTTGCGGATAATTACACGTATGTGTTTGGTGAGAATTTTCCGGGTAGCGGTTGGGAGTTTCACGTGCGTCAGCTTCGAGGGCGCTACAGTGCTTACCTGTGTTTGGCGAGACTCAATGTTTCATTGCATAGTGCGGAGCCTTTCCGCCTGGTCAATCCCAAGGGGTTGCAGGAACAGAAGATGAAGCCGCCGGAGCGGGATGAGCTCAAAGACATCCTCCAAGCGTTGGGAGTAGCTTACACACCCCCAAAGTGGTTTTTGACAGCATCCCGGTAGGGAGTGTGAAACCGACCTGTCTTTTTGGTAGAAGGAAAACAACAAGAGCTACTAGGAGGGATTTATGTCCGAAGATCAAGGATACCTCAATTTCGACGCCCCCGATACGAGACAAAAGGTCATTGCGGAGTTGCGGAAAGAGACGGAGAAGCGGGCCCACGATGCGCAGGGGACGCACTGTCCCGTATGTTCGAAGTTCGTCAAGGTCTACCGCCGGAAGTTGCACAACGAGATGGCGCGGTTCCTCATCAAGCTTGTGCACGCGTACAAGCGCTATCCGCGCTACTACACGATGCGTGAGCTCTTTCCCGGCAACAACAAGTCGGCGTCGGATGGGTCATACCTCGTCCACTGGGGACTTGTCGAGCGGTCGGATGCGACCAATGAGGCGCAGGCTCCCGCAGGCAGCTATCGGCCAACCGACAAAGGCTTGCGGTTCGCGCACAACAACGAGTTCGTTCCGACACACGTTCACCTCCTCAACAACGAGGTCGTGGGATGGTCGGATCGTCAGACAAATATACGGACTGCTCTGGGGAGCAAGTTCAACTACGAAGAGCTCATGAAGAGCTGAGGAGGTAATTTCCATGAATCTTGAAATGGTGGATGCGAAAATCGCAGAGCAACAAGGGGTCATTATCGAGGCACAGGCGCGTCTCGAGGCGTGGCTCGAAGTTCGGGAGGCATTCGAGTCGACGCCGAAGACGTCTCCGAAGAAGGTCTCCAAGAAAAAAGGCGGGACGCTCACGGAGCACATCTATGCAGCGTTGCTCGTGATGCCGAACAAGTTCACGTCGATTGACCTCGTACGTGAGGTTCGGAAGCGCATGGGCGGCAATACGGACGGCCGCGGCGTTTCGACGAGCGTGTGCAGTTTTCTGCACAGCACCGTGACGGGAAAGCTCAAGAACCCGCGCGTCCCCCTCAAGTCGTGCGGTAAGCGCGAGGGGCGCAAACTCTACACCCGGAAATAACTACTAGAAGGGAGATACCAAGATCATGGCCAAGCAAAACATGAGGGCATCGGAGGATGCGTTAGCCCAGGCAAGGGCGGAGTTGACGGAGCGCGTCCTCAAGAAGCTGAACCAGGGGGCGACGTTCCGTGAGATCGAGTCGATCTACGGCGTGGGTTACCGCGAGGCGCGCACCTTCATCTCAACTCTGAAGGTTCACATGACGGTGGAGGAGGCCAACTTCTTCCGAGAGACCGCAGAGCATTTCGGGATGCTCACGCCGGAAGCAGTCGTGTTCTTCGCCAAGGAGGGTGCGCAGAAGGCTCACCGGACACGGAAGGGTGTTTCGGATAGCCCACTCGTGGCTGTTCGGAGGGCGGATGTCGTGAAGCAGGTCTACGATAAGATGATCGGGAATCGTGGAGACCTACACCTCTACCCACGTCCCCTTACAGCGAAGAAGTCTCCGACGAAGAAGGACGCCGCTTCCAAAGACAAATCGCAGAAGTAGCTTCCACATTCTTCGGATAGGAGTATCGTTGTGACACGCCGAGATAAGATCTTCAATCAAGTTGAGGCGCTGCTGCAGATCAGTGGTGCGCTCAAGGAGGAGTTCAATACGTTTCGAGGTGCTGTGCAGTTTTTCCAACATAAGAACAAACCCGAGCTATTCGTGTTTCAGATTCGAGAGGCGCATATTGCTGACGTAGGTAAGATGTTGATGCAGATCAGTTATCTCGTCAAACTGGATTACGCACTACTCGATGGTATGACTATGAAGGAAAAGCTGAATGCGCCGAAGGACGGATATCCTCCAGGTCAGCAGTACCAGAATGCCCTCAAACACGTATTCCTGAATATCCGATTGGACCCCTGGCTTCAGCACTACATCTTTAGTCGGATTCCTACGGGATCGTCCCCTTTCCAGGATGTCGTGCGTCTTCCCCACGTACTCGAAAACGTCCGCACAGCAGTTCCGAAAACACTGCTTACTGTGGGCGAGATCGAACCTCCCCAAGCAGCGTCTCGCTGAATTACCTTGTAAAAGGAGCTATTGCTCCTTTTTTGGCTTCCGGTTTTTTCGTATAATTGGTACGTCTCTTCGTAGGAGTGACTTTTACAGGAGGAAACTACCATGTCCGACAAGGAAGCTGGAGCGAAAGACATTGCCAGGACGGTCCTGCAGAAAGCCAAGGACGTCGGTCGTGGCGCGAGTCGGGGAGCTCGAGGTGTGGGCGGAGGTGGTTCTGCTTCCGTAGCCGAGATCGTAGGGGCTACTGCGGGTAAAGGGGCCCGAGGCGTAGTGCAAGCTGCTAAGAAGCACCCCTACGCTGCAGCCGGGATCGG
>QNCB01000006.1 GCA_003644335.1 Planctomycetota bacterium
CAGGCCAGGTCGGCTCTGGCGTTGGCCCGGGCGGTCGGAGCTTCTGCTATGGAACCAGCCGAGGCCGCTGCTGCTGGGGAACTTGTGCTGCTGACCGTGCGGGACGAGGCCATCGGGCCACTCTGCGGGCAACTTGCCCGGGCGGGCGCTTTGGCCCATAAGCCTATCGTCGCCCACTGTTGCGGAGCTATGGGCAGTGAGGTTCTCGCCCCCGCCCGGCAGCTAGGCTGTGCGGTCGGGTCGATGCACCCCATGCAAACCTTCCCGGACGCGGACGCAGCCATCGCAACCCTGCCCGGAGCGTATTTTTTCATCGAGGGCACGGGCCTGGCAGCTACAGCTTTGGAGCAACTCGCCCGGGACATAGGCTGTCAGACCGGGCGGATAAACTCTGCGGATAAGCCTCTCTATCACGCAGCTGCGGTGATGGGAGCTAACTATCTCACGACGATGCTCGACGCTGCGTTTGAGCTATTCACCCAGGCTGGTCTGGGCCGAGACCAAGCCCGCCAGGCTATCGCGCCGCTGGCTACCGCTGCGGTGGAAAACACGCTGAATAAAGACGCCCCCGCCGCCCTGACCGGGCCTATCGCGCGGGGCGACCTGGAAACTCTCGCCAAGCACCTCGAAGCGATGCAACGGGCGGGGACAAGCGAAGAGACGAAAAAACTCTACCGCCAAGCTGGGGTTCGCACGGTGCAAATAGCCAAGACAAAAGGCACACTGAGCCAAGCCAACGCACAGGCACTGATAATACTTCTACGCAGCGAATAAAAAACATGCAGCCCACCAAAATTGCCATGCAACAAGTTGCATGACCTACAAACAACAAACTACGAAACACGCGAAAGAACGCGAAAACGAATTATTGTAAAAACAGAAATGACACGGTGCACGTCGTCGCCACGTGGTTGCAAACACCGCAACCACGGCACCCGGCGATGGAAGTATTCGCCAAAAATTATCGTCTGGTTGATATTCGCGAGAGGTGGGGGCACAGGCCTCGGTTGAATGGTTTTTCCGCCGCCAGGGCGTCTTGCACGAACTGTCTGAACTTGTTTGCTGGGTCTGACCATTCGGCGTGTTCGTTCATTTTTTCCAACGCAACTTTCGGCGTCAGGCCCGAGCGATAAGTTATGCCAAAGGCTTCCTTTATTTCCAGCCTATCCTCGCGGGATATCTCCGGCGACCGCTTTAAGCCTACGACATTGAGGGAAACGACGTTGTTGTCCTGTGCGCACATAACAAATGGCGGCACGTGCATGCCCACCTGCGCACAGCCTTGGAACATGACCTTCTCGCCGATGTAAACGAACTGGTGGATGTTACCATTGGCGGGAAGAATCGCACCGGCTCCGACGGTGCTGTGGCCCGCGATGTTGCACCCGTTGGCCAAAATCACGCCGTCGTGAATCTGGCAGTCGTGGCCAGCGTGAGAGTTGGCCATCCAAAAGGTTTTATTGCCAACCATCGTCGCAGCCCCCGGCGTGGTCGCCCGCGATATGGTTACGCCCTCGCGAAACATATTGTCATCGCCAATGCGGAGGAACGTCTGAGAGCTGGCGTCGAACTTATAGTCCTGAGGCTCGCCGCCAAGACAGCTGAACGAGTCGACATAGTTGCCCGACCCCATGGCGGTGAAACGTCGCACGATGGCGTGGGGGCGAATGACGGTCCCAGCTCCGATCTCCACATCGGCTTCAATGATGGCATAGGCGCCGACTTCCACGTCATCAGCCAGCCTGGCGGAAGGGTCTACTATCGCGGTGGGGTGTATTTTGGCAAGGCTCATAATTTTCCCTTTTCATATCAAAACCAGCGAACATTGTACACCGAACCGGCGACCAGAAACACCACTGATTATAAGCAGCCGAATTTTATAGTGGAATAAGTTGATTTTCAGCTCCAGCCAGCCTAGAGTCATGTGTATGAAAAAGACGCGCGTTGTTGAAAGTGTTTTCAGAACCGCTTCTAAGGATCGACGGTGCGTAGCGTCATTGGCCCTGGCTGTCTGTGTGGTGCTGGCGATGGCCTCGGGTGGGTGTCGTCAACAACAGGAGCAATGGGCTTCTCTCGGCGGGCGGGCCAGGCTCCAGCAGAAGCCCTCGTCCAAAAAACTCAACCAAGCCGATGCCGCCCTCGACGAACAGACCCATCAGCCACAGTTGGACGCCCAGGCTGGCCTGCCTGAGTATTTAGCCTATGCTGCCGAGCACAATCCCGGCCTGGAATCGGCGTTTAACCGGTGGCAGGGAGCCCTTCAGCGAGTCCCGCAGGTAAAGGCTCTGCCAGACCCTCGGCTGACCTATCGGTACTATATAAGACAAGTCGAGACCCGCGTCGGTGCCCAGCGGCAGAGTTTCGAATTGGCACAGAGGTTCCCCTGGTTCGGCAAGCTTGATGTGCGAGGCCAGGCCGCCGCCGCCCAGGCTCAAGTCCAACACGAACGGTTCCAGGCCCGGAAACTGGAGTTGTTCTATCAGGTTAAAGACGCATATTACGAGTACTATTATCTCGCCCGGGCCATCGCGACGATTAAGGCCAACCGCGATCTGATGAAGCATTTCGAGCGGGTTGCCCGAACTCGCTACAAGGTGGCAGCCGGTTCGCATCCGAATATTATTCGGGCGCAGGTCGAGCTGGGCAAGCTGGAAGACAGGCTCCGTTCGCTCCAGGCCATGCGAGAGCCTATCGTGGCGAGGTTAAACGCAGCCTTGAACCGACCAGCCAGGGCTCCGCTGGGCTGGCCTGGGAAAATCCACCAGCGGGCAGTGAATGTTACTGACGGGCAACTGCTCGTCTGGCTAGGCGAGTCTAACCCGGAGCTGAGAAGTTTTGATTCCCAAATCGCCCGGAATCAGTACGAGATAGACCTGGCCCGGAAAGAGTATTTTCCCGATGTAACTTTTGGCGTGAACTACATAGACACCGCCAGCTCTACCGGTGGGCGACACCCCAGCGACGATGGCCAGGACGCCGTAATAGCAATGGCGTCGGTGAACCTACCAATATGGTGGGACAAAATCCAGGCTGGCGTCAACGAGGCCAGGTATCGCAAGCTCCAGGCTGTTTACGGCAAGGCCGAGCGGGCCAATATGCTACGGGCCAGACTGAAACTGGTGTTGTACAAGTTCCGCGACGCCGAGCGGAAGATGAACCTCTACGGCAAGACCCTGCTTCCCAAGGCCCGGGAATCTATCAAGGCTACCGAGACATCATTTCGCACGGGGCGAGGCGGGTTCCTGGACCTCATCGACGCCGAGCGGATTTTACTGGAGTTTCAACTAGCCAACGAGCGAGCACTGGCCAATCGCGCACAAAGACTGGCAGAGCTTGAAATGCTTATCGGCAGGGAAATACCCAAAAGTGAACCTGTCCTGACAGCCACGCCCAAATCAGAGACGCGGAAGGAGATACCCGATGAGAACAATGCAAAATAACATCCGGCAGAGCCTGGCCTGGGTCATATTATTGACCGGCACACTCTTCGTCTCGCCAGCCTGGACGGACAGCGACCACGACTATAGTGGGGGGGAAACCCCGCAGGTGCAACAAGCCCAGAGCCTCTGCCCTGTGATGGTCGGCAATAAAATCGACCCCGACCTGTACACGGTGTATCGAGGCGAGAAAGTTTTTTTCTGCTGCCAATTTTGCAAAACGGAATTCGAGAAGAACCCCGAGAAGTATCTGCATCGTCTGCCTCAGTTTGCCGCGGGCGCTGCCACAGATCAGGATGAATATGAACATGCGGAACATGACCACGCCGATGTGCATATTCTGTTGGCCCAGCTGGCCAAGCCGACTGGCATAGCAACGCTGTCGCTTGTCGCATTGACCGCATGTCTGGGTTTGCTGCGACGGCTGAGACGGCCAAGCCTCAAAGTACCGTTGCAACTACATAAAATCGCGGGCATCTGTGCGCTCGGATCAGGCGCGATCCATGCGGCGATCGTATTATTGACCCACTGAGAGATAAGGTGGCAAGAATGAATAAACATGTCATACGAATAATCGGATATCTGCCAGGAGCTGCCAAAACATGGGGGGTTGTCCTCGTAATAGTTATCAGTCTGCTCGTGGGGTTTGCGGCCCGGGGCCTGTTCACCGCTGCCCCGGAGACTCCGAGCAATGCAGCTGGCCATGAGGCCCACGAAAAGCCCAGGGCGACTCAAATGTGGACATGTTCCATGCACCCGCAGATAAAGCTCCCCAAGCCCGGCCTGTGTCCGCTGTGCAACATGAAGCTGATTCCACTGGAAACCCAGAAAGACGATTCAGCCGGTCCGGGCGAGCTGACTCTCAGCGACAGTGCCGTCAAGCTCATGGATATCCAAACCTCGCCGGTCGAGCGGAAGTTCGTCGAGGTTTCTGTGCCGATGGTCGGCAAGGTGGACTACGACGAGACGCTGTTGAAATATATCACTGCGTGGGTGCCGGGGAGACTGGACCGGTTGTTCGTGGACTACACCGGCGTGGTCGTAAAAAAAGGCTATCATCTGGCGGACATCTACAGCCCGGAACTGCTCAGCGCCCAGGAGGAATTGCTCCAGGCTATCGAGGCGGTAAAGAATATCGCCGGCAGCGATATTGACATTATGCGACAGACAGCCCAGGCAACCGTGGAAGCAGCCCGGGAAAAGCTGCGACTTTGGGGGCTGGGGCCTGAGCAGATAGCGGCCGTCGAAAAACGTGGCAAGACTTCGGATCATATAACCATCTACTCGCCCATCAGCGGGGTCGTGATTCACAAAGATGCCCAGGAGGGCATGTATGTTAAAACGGGCACGCGGATTTACACCCTGGCCGATCTATCGAAGGTGTGGGTTCGGCTGGACGCATATGAGTCTGACCTGAAGTGGCTTCGCCATGGGCAGAAGGTGCGTTTCACAGCTGAGGCCTACCCAGGCGAGCAGTTTGTCGGGACAATCGCGTTTATCGACCCTGTCCTGACCCAAACGACCCGAACGATCAAAGTGCGGGTCAATGCCGCGAATCCCAAAATAAAGCTCAAGCCCGGCATGTTTGTCCGGGCGGTGGTACAGGCGAAGATAGCCCGGGGCGGGGAGGTTGTCAACGCCGCGCTGGCGGGTAAGTGGATTTGCCCGATGCATCCGGGCGTGGTTAAGGCAAGAGAGGGCAAGTGCGATATCTGCGAAATGCCGCTGGTAACTGCCGAGTCGCTGGGATATCTCGGCCTGGACAAAACGAAAGCCCAAAAACCTCTGGTCGTCCCGGCCTCGGCTGTGTTGCGAACTGGCATGCGCGCTGTCGTCTATGTCCAGGTGTCCGGCCGGGCCAGGCCAACTTTTGAGGGGCAGGAAATCATTCTGGGCCCAAGAGCGGGAGACTATTACATTGTTGAACAAGGCCTGGCTCCTGGCCAGCGCGTGGTTACCAATGGCAACTTCAAGATCGACGCCGAGATGCAAATCCGCGCAAAACCCAGCATGATGGCACCTGAAGGTGGTGGCAGTGCCAGCGGACATCACCATGGCGGGGGAAGCTCTAATGAATAGCGAGACGCCAATTTCACCCTTTGAGCAAACGCCCGAACAACGCTCACTTATCGGTCGGCTGATACGGTTTTGTCTGACCAACAAGCTCGTCGTCGGCCTGTTCGTTTTGGCGATGGTGGTAGCGGGCCTGACTGTCGCGCCGTTCGACTGGCAGCTCGGCGGCATGACGCGATATCCCATAGCCACCGACGCGATACCCGACATTGGCGAGAATCAGCAGATTGTTTTTACGGCCTGGCCGGGCCGCTCGCCGCAGGATGTGGAAGACCAGATAACCTACCCGCTGACCGTTTCGCTGCTTGGCGTCCCGGGGGTCAAGACCATTCGCAGCTATTCATTCTTCGGCTTTTCCAGTGTCTATGTCATTTTCAAAGAGGGCGTGGAGTTTTACTGGTCGCGGACTCGCGTGCTGGAGAAGCTCAACTCGCTGCCGGCTGGTACCCTGCCAGCCGATGTCCGCCCCGCACTTGGCCCGGACGCCACGGCCCTGGGGCAGGTGTACTGGTATACGCTTGAGGGTCGCGACGAACAGGGCAAGCCCGCTGGGGGGTGGGACCTTGATGAACTGCGGACGATTCAGGACTGGTACGCCCGATATTGGCTGCTCTCGGCGGATGGCGCAGCCGAGGTTGCATCCATCGGCGGATATGTTCGGGAATATCAGGTAGATGTCGACCCCGACGCGATGCGGGCCTATGGCGTAACGCTTGGCGATGTAGCCCAGGCCGTCCGGGCGTCCAATCTCGATGTAGGAGCCAAGACGTTGGAGCTTAATCGCGTGGAGTATTTTGTGCGAGGCGTCGGGTTTATCAAAAGCGTAGCGGATATCGAAAGCAGCGTCGTGAAGGTGCGGGACAATGTACCCATACTCATAAAGCAGGTGGCGACCGTAACCCTGGGCCCAGCCATGCGGCGAGGCGCGCTGGACAAGGGCGGCGCCCAGGCTGTTGGTGGAGTGGTCGTAGCCCGCTATGGCGACAATCCGCTGAGGGTCATTAAAAACATCAAGGCAAAAATAGCCGAGACCGCCGAGGCTCTGCCAGCCAAGGCAGTGGTGGACTTCTCAAAGGTTACGAAACAACAGGTCAGCCAATACGCAAAGGCCCACGGCTTTGAGGCCTATGCAGGCACCAGGCTGGACAGCAAGGCCTTTCTGGCCCATCTGCGAAAAATCCCGCCAAAAGACAGGCCTGATTGGATAACCATCAGCAGGGTTACGGTCGTACCTTTCTATGACCGCACCGGTTTGATATACGAAACGCTCGGTACACTCAACGACGCGATCTCGCTGGAAATCCTCATCACCGTCATCGTCATCATCGTCATGGTGGTGCATCTTCGCAGTAGTTTCATCATCGCCATTACCCTGCCCCTGGCTGTGCTGCTGTGCTTCATCGGCATGAAGGCCTTCGGCGTGGACGCGAACATCCTTGCCCTGTCCGGTATCGTCATAGCTATCGGCACTATCGTGGACATGGGCATCGTCGTTTGTGAAAATACGCTACGACACCTGGACCAGGCCTCAGAAGACGAGCCGACCCTGGCGGTAGTCCATCGCGCAACCAGCGAGGTCGGCAGCGCCGTGCTGACAGCTGTGCTGACCACTATCGTGAGCTTCCTGCCCGTATTTACGATGATCGGGGCGGAGGGCAAACTCTTCAAACCCCTGGCCTACACAAAAACATTCGCGCTGCTGGCCTCGATAATCATCGCCCTTACGGTCGTGCCGCCAGCTTGCCACATATTATTTTGCGGCAAAATATCAGGCCGGCGCCTGCGACATGGTTTGTTCGGATTCATCGGCATCGTTGGCTTGGGCCTGATGGGGTGGGGATTCGCGCAGGGGGCGTTTTTGCTGGTAGCTTCGGGCCTGGCTGTAATCTGCTTCGCGGCAAACAGTCTTTTCAAAGACCGCATCCCGCAACGACTCGAGCGGTTGGCCCCGATGATAGCCAGCGCCATAATCGTACTGCTGGTGGGTATGTTGCTAAGCAGGTTCTGGGAGCCGCTTGGCCCGCGACGCGGAGTGATTCGCAACTTTATTTTCGTCGGCGTGATGATAGTGGCCCTGCTTGGATTTTTTCATCTGATTCGCCTCCTCTACGAGCCAATGTTGCACTGGTGTCTACGACACAAACTGCTGTTTCTTTCTGTGCCGACGCTGGTTGTCCTGCTGGGCATAACGGCTTGGCTTGGATTTGACAAGGTCTTTGGCTTCATACCGGCGGCGGGCCAGGCCCTTGGCGTCAGCCAGTCCAAAACACGCTCGACGGTGTTCTGGGCTGGTGCGACGAAGAAGTTTCCCGGTTTTGGCAAGGAGTTCATGCCCCCGCTGGACGAGGGGTCGTACCTGTTCATGCCAACGACCATGGTGCACGCGTCCATCGGCGAGGCCCTGGATATTCTGGCCAGGCAGGATGCAGCCTTGCAGGCGATTCCAGAGGTAGACTCGGTGGTCGGCAAGATAGGCCGGGCCGAAACGCCGCTGGACCCGGCACCGATATCGATGATAGAGACGGTCATAAATTACAAGCCGCAATACATCACCGACAAGGCAGGCAGGCGGGTGAACTTCCGCTATGACCCTGGCGGGACAAGGATATTCAGCGACGAACGCGGCCAAGCCCTGCTCGCCCCGGACGGAAAAAGTTACCGCGTCAGTGGACGATTTCCACGAGACAAGGACGGGCGACTAATACCCGATAAATCCGGCAGGCCTTTCAGGCTGTGGAGGCCTGCGCTGGAGCAGGTTATAAATCCGGGGCGACAGGCCTGGGGCGGTATCCGCAAGAGCGACGATATTTGGAGCGAGATTATTCGGGCAACAAAAATACCCGGCACGACCTCAGCTCCAAAACTCCAGCCTATCATGGCAAGAATAGTGATGCTTCAAAGCGGCATGCGGGCACCGATGGGCGTTAAGATAAAAGGCCCTACGCTCCAGGCCATCGAAAAAGTCGGCCTGCAAATCGAGCGATTCCTGAAACAGGTTCCCGACATCGAGCCTGCAACCGTTATCGCCGACCGCATCGTCGGCAAGCCATATCTGGAAATCGTTCCCGATCGCCTGGCCCTGGCCCGCTACGGCGTAGCCATTGGCGCGTTTCAGGAGGTAGTGGAGGTCGCCATCGGCGGGCGGAAAACAACCACGACGGTGGAAGGCAGAGAGCGGTTCCCCGTCCGCGTGCGATACCAGCGCGAGCTGCGGGACGACTTCGACAGGCTCGGAAAAATACTCGTGCCCTCCGCCGCCGGCGCGGCCGTGCCGATATCGCAACTGGCCCGCATTCGCTACACCCGAGGCCCGCAGGCTATCAAAAGCGAGGATACCTTCCTGGTGGGCTATGTCGTATTCGACAAAACCACAGGTCGCGCCGAAGTGGATGTAGTAGAGTCCGCCCAGCGATATTTACAGTCCAAGATACGCTCCGGCGAACTGGTCCTCCCTCGCGGAGTGAGCTACAGCTTCGCCGGCAGCTACGAGAACCAGCTACGGGCACAAAAAACGCTCGCAGTGATTCTGCCGATAGCCCTGTTCGTGATATTCCTGATTATCTACTTCCAGTTCAAATCCATCACCACGACGATGATAGTTTTCTCCGGTATTTTCGTCGCCTGGGCTGGCGGGTTTTTGCTGCTCTGGTTTTACTCCCAAAGCTGGTTCCTGAACTTCTCCGTGTTCGATGTGCCCATGCGTGAACTGTTTCAGGTGCACACCATCAACATGTCCGTCGCGGTGTGGGTTGGGTTCCTCGCGCTGTTCGGGATAGCTTCGGACAACGGCGTGATCCAGTCGACATATCTCGACCAGGTATTCCGCGACAGGCAGCCCGGCTCGGTCGAGGAGATTCGCCAAGCCACCGTCATCGCCGCTAAACGCAGGATCAGGCCTTGTCTGATGACATCCGCTACGACCATTCTGGCTCTAATGCCAGTGCTTACTTCGATAGGCAGAGGCAGTGACATTATGGTGCCTATGGCGATACCGTCCTTCGGCGGAATGCTGGTAGTGCTCATCAGCGTATTCGTCGTGCCGGTAATCTATTGCGCGATAAAGGAACTCGCCCTGAGACGAAAAGAATCCAAAACATAATGAAGGCATATGTCGCGGATTGTATCGGGCGAGTTGCCCCTATTTTTCCATGGCGAATTTGATTTTGACCAGAAGCTTCGCGATATCCAGAGGTTTTTCAAAGTAGGCTCGCGCGCCGTCCTTGAGAATCTGCGGCCTGGGTGGCTCGCTGGGGTAGGCGGTCATGGCAATGACCTCGGTATTTTTTGCCATTGGCCCGGGCCTTGATCCGCCGACAAACCTCAAAACCGTCCATGCCATCCATTCGCAGGTCGAGTATCACCTCGTCGGGATGCCACAAAGCCACGATTTCCCCCGCAGCATAGCCCTCGGTTGCCCCACGAACTTCAAAATCAGGATATACTCCCCGTATCTCCTGGCCCAGTAATTCCACGATGGGCCGCTCATCGTCCGCGATAAGAATTCGCGAGGTACTTTGCAGTTCAGGCGGAATGGGCAAGTTATGTTGCTGGACAAACTCCACAAAGTCAGCTGTGTTTATACGCCGATGGCCTCCGGGGGTGCGACCAGCTTTCAGGTCGCCCGTGTCAATCCACTTCGCAACCGATGCGACAGCTACGCCAAGCATCTTGGCTGCTCGGGTTGTCGAAATTGCATTCCTCAATCGGAGCCGGCGGGATACGCTTCGCGGCGCCAAGGCGTCGAAGCCCGCGGGCCGTCGCTCCGCTCCGGGCGGGTTCGAATCCCGCCTACCTGGTTAAGGTGCACATGAAGAACCCGACATATTCTCAACCCGCCGGAGTTTGTATATTTATCGGAGAGGGCGGGATTCGAACCCGCGGTACGGCCTTAAACCGCACGCCGGTTTAGCAAACCGGTGCATTCAGCCACTCTGCCACCTCTCCACGAGGCCAAGCCGATACGACAGGCCAATCGCGTCGAGACAATGTAGCCTCTTGCACCACGACAGTCAAGACCATTGTTGCTGCGGGATTTCAGATTTTTGATTTCGGATCAGCTTGCTCGTGGATGAATTTGAGACCGAAGGTTCACTAAACCCACAATCCGAAATCCGAAATAATTTTTACTTACTATGCGAACCACTGCAGGAGCAGGTCCTGGGTATCGATTTGGCCTGTCGATATATAGGAACTGTCGCCCAGGTCAGCTGTGCCAAACTCCGAGAGATTGGTTATCAGGTCATCGTCGGACGAATAAGCCATCAGGCCCGTACCCTGGTTGCTGTCATCAGCGGTGGCTGGGTTGTTATCCGGATCGTCAGCCACGAGCAGCCAGGAACCCGCAGCATAGCTAGTAGGCTGATGGTTCAAGCCAAAGGTATGACCAATTTCGTGGGCGATAACATTGGCAAACGCCCTGCTATACTGGTTCAACCTGCTGGTATCGTCGCCGGAGACAGGCAGGCCATTGAAGTTCTGCGCGAATACAATAGCGTTGTCAGCCTTGCTCTGGCCTGCGACGTCTATCTGACTGGCGATGCCCAGCAAGCCTCCACCAAAGACCGAGTCGTCCGCGTTGCCGGTGAAGGCTGTGGTGAAATCGACATCCGGATCCAGGCCCCATGTCGATGGGTCTATTGTCGTGAAGTATATTCCGCCATCAGCCGGGGTCGCCGCGTTCCACTCTGCCAGGGTGGTAATCCGGTGGATGTTCAGGTCCGCCGCCACGCCGCCGATCTCGTTGGTGTAGCTCGGTGCGATGTTCCCGAAGATGGTCATGATATTATCGACGATACCAACCACGCCGGTACCACCTTCGATAATCCTGGTTTCCTCGCCATCCAGAGCAGCTTCGATATCATTCAGATCAAACGCGTCTACGACGACCGGGCCTATGTCATATTTCGTAGCCGTGCCGCCATCGAAGTCCAGATAGACCAGCTGACGCGGATCGTTGGCACCGAGATTGTTGTTATTGTCGCCAACCTCGTTACTGACATATGCGATTTCCTCGTCGGTCGGCAGGGCACCGATCTGGGCTATCAGGTTCGAGTCCGACTCGGCGCGATTCATTTCCAGCGTGTAGATATTGTCTCCACCGGTGATAGTCTGGGCTGGCTCGACCAGGATGAAATAGTCTCCTGAGGCTGGGAGTTCGAATGCCTCGAACAGCGTATAAGGCCCAGGCACGTTGGAATCGTTGGCTTCCCACCTGGCAACCAACTCGAAGGTATCATCCGTCGTATCAGCTGCGGTGCCCTGGGTGTCCTGATAGAACAGCCCAAGCAGGCCCGCGATATTTGACGAGTATGAAACGCTGAAGAACTCGTAGACGTTGGCAGCGAATCTGTAGATATCCACGTCGCCAGCTTCGAGCGTATTGCTTGCCGACTGCGAGCCGTTGAGCGTAATTTCCCAGGCTGGTGCCGCTATCGCCTCGGCGAAGGTGTCCGCTACGTCGCCCGTCGGGAGCGGCAGCGAGCCGGTGTCAGCCAATATCGTCGCGGTGGCGGCACTGTTGAGGTCCATCCTCGCTGACCGCAAGGACGAGCCGTAAATAACAGGCCCGGGCAAGGCTGTTACGTCCGAGAGTTCAACCGCCAGAGTTTGGCCATCGAATCCGTCAGCTTTGTAAAAGCCCATCACGCCCTGGACCGCGCCCGCAGCTGTAGTCTGCGTGGAGTAGGACAGGGTAATGTCATTGATGATAGTACCGTCAGCTGCGGTGAACAGTACTGTGCCGACGACATCGGCGCCGCCAGCGGTAATCGCGCCGTCACCGTCGTTGTCCTGGGAGACTATGAGCGAAGTGGTGTTGATTTGTTCGCTGAAGACGATTCTGCCATTCTTGTCGTCGAGCACCTCGGTGGCAACCACTTCCGGCGCGCCGATGGGGTCTACATACTCTCGGCTGAGCAGTTCCTGACCCGGAGCGTAGCTCGCCCGGTCTATACTATCCGCCACCGCCACGAAGGATCGCCCTGCCCCGCTTACCGTCCGTCCGCTGACGGTCAGCCTGTTTATGCTGCTGCCAAGGATTCCGCCATGCTCCGCGGGGTTGATGTCCATGTAGTCCGCCGCGGATGCGTCGCCGATATAGGCCTGCATGTCGCTCGGCAGATTGTTCGCGCCGGTCGATGGCGTGTCCTCGCTTGGCAACACGCCAGCTACGACAGCGGAGTCCAGGAAGTTGCCGCTGAAGCTCGCGGTTTTCGCTCCGCCGCCGGTGATGACGTCGTCGGCGGTGTTGTACAAGCCATCCGCTCCGACCCATGTGCCGAATGAGACAACCGAATCTGCCGTGTTGCCCGAAACCTTCAGGGTGGTGGTCTTCTCGCCCACAGCCAGCAGGCCCGCGTCCAGGCTTGCCATCTTGCCGGACTTCATGCCGCGGCGGATGGCAACCATGCCGCTGTGCACCCCGCCGACCGCGAATGAACTCGCATAGCCCTGGGATACGAGCGAAGCTCCCGCTGCGGTGCCGCCGGAGAGCTTGATGGATTTTGCGTTGCCGTTGATGTCGATGTCAGCCGTGGCTTGGGTCAGGCCTGTTATGCCCAGGCTGCCGACCTCGCCCAGGCTCATCTTGCCTGCGAAGTTTCCGCCGAAACTTACCTTCTTCGTATAACCGTCGATAAGCATCTCTGCGGTGTCTTGTCCGCTGCCACCGACGGAAATCGACGAAGCTTCCTGGGCTTTGACAAGCCCGCCGAGGTTCGACGCACCAGAGAGGCTCAGGCCCTTAAGCAGGCCAGCCGTTTCGACCGAGCCGCCGTCGGTGAAGTTTCCGCCTGACATCGACGCCTTGCCAATGTCGCCGCGAGCCAAAAGCCTGCCGCCAAAGTCTCCGCCAGACTGGGTGAAGCTTTTGATGTCGCCGCCGGAGATTAAGCTGCCGGTAAAGCCGCCCTTGACCGTCGCGCTCTTGACGGTGTTGCCCGTGGTAACCACTCGCCCGTTGAAAGACTGACCCGCCGGTGGCGTGATGGTCAGCTTGTCGATAGACCCAGCCGTCACTCCGCCCAAAGCAGCCTGGGTCGTGCCGCGGAACTGCACGAACGTATCGTCCGAATCGCGGAAGGAGTAGAACGCCGCCGCTGCCGGGTCGTATGTCATGCCGTTTAAGTTGCTGATGTCGACCGCGCCGTTTTCCGTCCTCGCCGTGGCCGTGGCCGGTCGCAGGCCGGTCAGCAAGGGCGTGAAGTCATCAACGGTTACCAGCTGGTTAAACCTGGCATCCAGGCCTATCAGGTCGCCGGAAATATCGTCGAACTCGATAGCGTCGACGTCCAGCGCCTCGCCAGTGTCAGCGTCGGTGATGCCCGCGATGGCTGGGAGGAAATTGCCCAGACGCACGCCGTCAGCTATGTCCACGTCCGCGAAGGCACCCTTGGAGAGCGTAACCTTAAAGACCGTGTCGCTAACGCGCGTGGTAATTTGGCCGAACCAATCGTCAAAGTCTACGCCGACATCGTTGCCGAGGTAATCCCCGACCTGCCAGTTAACATGCGGATTGCCCGTGGTAATCTGAACGACGCTGCCGCCCTCGTCAACTTTAGCCAAGAGCGTATCGCCGATGGCATCGAGGTAGAACATCAGCGAATCGCCGTTGTACTCTGCCAGTCTGGAATCAGCTGTTACGACAAACAGCGTTCCGCCGATGGGGTCGAAGGACATATCCACCACCTGCGAGCTGAGCGTCGTGCCGTTGGCCCCCTGGGCCAGGCCCGTCAGCTGGGTGAAAACGCCAGTAGCTGTGTTTATCGTGCCCAGCGTGTCGACCGTGCCAGGGTTCGTAAAGAACTGGCCATAGTCCATGTCGTCGTTAAAGTTTATCGCCGAATTACTGGTATCGTAGGCGTAGACGAGGAAGTCCGCACCGGTCTGACCAAGTGCGAAGGCATCTATATTATAGCTCAGCGCGCCCTCGGTCGTGATGTACTCAGCCTGGTCTGGCGTAGCGAGATTCGCTACGGTCAGGCCCAGCAGCTCGGCGTCGGAACTGCCCGAGTCCCGGTTGTATGTAACCAGGTTCCCCGCGGCGTCAAAGCCCATGCCGGTTGTCTCGGTGTCGTTTCCGCTGACCTGGAAACGGTTGCCCGCCGCCATGGCCTGGGTGTCTCCAACCGTGCCAGCTGCGATGCTGATGGTTACCAGATGGTCCTGCCCAGCAAAGGCGCCGCTGCCCTGACGCATAGCGTAAATCGTCCCGCCAGCATCCAGGGCCAGTGCAGCAAAGCTGTCGGTAATGGCTGCTCCGTCGTCCAGCAGCACGCCAGGCTGGTAAGTGTTGGTCGGATGTGTCGCCCAGAGCACGCCGTCGGAATCGTCGTCGGTCGGCTCGATTTGCACGATAGCTGCGCCGTCAGCAGGTGCCCATGCTCCGCCAGCCCCGTCTCGGTCGCCGACGATAGCGTAGAGCGTCGGGGTCGCAGCCGAGCCGTCAAAGGCGATGGCCTGGACGTCGTTGTAGTATGTGTTGTTGTAGATGTCTTTGATGACGCCGACGGTAGTGCGAGCGCCCGTAGCG
>QNCB01000007.1 GCA_003644335.1 Planctomycetota bacterium
GCAACCACGGCACCCACGCTTACGGAAAATTTTGCAGACTTTAATATCTGGTAGGAGTAACGAATATGTCAATGTTGGGTTTCTTCCGCAAAAGACAAAAATTGATTTTCATCATAATGGTCGTTTTGATGGTCAGTTTCCTTATCGGCTTTCAAGGGTTTTCGATGCTGTTCAGCAAGAAGCCCGGCAAGGAAACCATAGGCCAAACCCCCGACGAAAAATTCTCGCTCGATATGCTGCGGCAGGCACGGGGCGATCTGGAAATTCTGCGGCTACTCATGCCCGGTTTTGGCATGAGTTCCGCCCAGGGCCTGGCCTTCCAGGCGATGCACATGGCCAGCCGATCTCAAGAGCAAGTCTCCCTGGCTTACATGCTTCTCCAGGCTGAGGCAGGCCTGGCTGACAGAGGGATAACAGAGGGCGAGGTCGACGACGCGATTGCTCAGATGACGAACCGTGGGTTCGACTATGAAGGGCTGGCTGGGAACCTTCGGCAGAATCGCGGCATGCCCGAAAAAACTCTCCGCGGCATCCTGGCCCGCTGGCTTGGCGTTTTCAAAAATTACGAAGCGTCCAGCGTGCTAGTCCCGCCAAGCCAGGCGGAGCTGCTGAACCTGTTTCGCGACCTGAACGAGAAGATGAACCTCAGCGTAGTCAAGCTGCCCGCCGAGTCGCTACTGGATAAGTTCGCCCAGGCCAAGCCGACCGACGCCCAGGCCCAGGCACAGTTCGACAAATACAAAAATCGCCTGCCAGGCCGATTCAGCGGGTTTGACTCGTTTGACTTTGGTTACCTCCAGCCGCCACGCGTGGCGATTGCGTATCTGTTCGTAAATCAGACCGCTGTGCAGCGAGCCACGAAGGTGCCGCTGGAAGATATCCAGGATTTTTACAATAATAATCAAGCCCAGTTCACCGAAGAGTCAGGCCAGGTCAAAACCTTCGCCGACGCCCGTAGCGAGATTATCGAGAAGCTCGCCCCCCAGGCCTCGGCTGTGAAGTTCCAGCAGATTCTCGAAGAAGTCCGCCAGGCCCTCTCGCAAGCTCGCACAGCTGAGGGAACAAAGACCGGCGGAAAAATATTCGACGAGATCGTCGCGAAATATACCATCCCCGCGACAGAACTGCTGCTGCGGAAAATCCCCGTCGTCGCCATCGAGCAACAGCCCCTGCAGGAAGCCATCGCCACGCTGGCAGAGCTGGTCAGCCCAAGGCTCACAGCTATCTGTTTTCCGTGGGGCAAGTTCGACAGCCTGACCATCGACCCGAAAATCAAGGTCTCGCTGATAGGCAGGAACCTGACGGTGGCAGAGGCCTTGGCGAAATTGGCAGGGCAAATCCCAGGCCTGCCCAAACTGCAATGGGCATGCTTCCCGGGCCTGGACGGCGTAGTATTCCCCGTCGCAGGGGTGCGTCTGTTCCCGCTAACCGCCCAGCAAAGCGATCTGCTTCCGCTGGAGCAACTTCGCAAAAACAAGCTCCTAGCCAGCGCAGCTTCGCGAGAACAACGAGCATGGCTGTTACAAATGGCAATGCAGGTCGACGCGATGAATCTCGACCAGACCCAGGGCAAGGGTAAGAGCAAACTCAAGCTCCGCCAACTAGGCCCCGTCGCGACAGTCTGGACGCAGGATGGCCTGTCAGGCCAGGTGCTGTGGATGGTAACCGACGCCAAGCCCGCTCATAGCCCAGCGGAAATTTCGCCGGAGATACACAAACAAATTAGCCGAGACTGGCAGCTGGCCCAGGCGTTCGACGAGGCTGTCAAGCAGACCCAGGCGATAAAAACCGCGGAGCAAATGCAAGCCTTGGTAAAGGCACGCAAGCTCACGCCCGTGGAAACAGGCCTGGTCGCCAGGCGAATGCGTTCCAACTATGGCGGCGGAATGTTCCGCAACACCTCTCTGCCAATGCTGAAGTTCAGCGACGGCGTCGTCGACATGTATTTCCTGGGCAAGGCCTTCGACGCACTGGCTCCGAAGAACCCCAACAAACCCTACGAGAAAAACTCAGCCCAGGCGATGGTGCTGCCGTTGAAAAGTCAGCGGGGAATCTACCTCGCACGGCGGACGGATTTCCTGCCCGCGATGGAGCAGAAATTTGAGCAGGAAAAAAGTTCCCTTATCCTCCCGCTGCGGCAAAGTCAGTATATAATGACGCTTCGGGACTGGTTCACGCTGGGGAAAATCGTCGAGCGGACGGGCTTTGTGGAAGAACACGCGGGAATGTTTCTTGCGAAATAATACCGGAAGTAGTTGACAGACGAAAAAAATTAGATAAAGTATGAGACCCTCCTTTCGGAGGCGACGGCTTGGTAGCTCAGTTGGTAGAGCGCGGCCCTGAAAAGGCCGGCGTCGCTGGTTCAAGTCCAGTCCGAGCCATTCACATAACATGGGCGTCTCGCCCATGCTACGTAAAAAAAAGAACGACTCCACATTTGGAGCCGTCCTGGTGGGTTTATTGATCGGCCTGCAAATACCCAGGCCAGATTTTCGTCGTAACTTCCGCTCAGACTACATCCACGAATCGCCCGCGAAACGCGACGCTGCCGTCAGCCAGGGCGAAAAGCGTGTCATCTCGACCTCGGCCTACGTTTTTGCCAGGCTTGAAGGGCGTGCCGCACTGGCGAATAATAATCGTCCCAGCTGTAACAGCTTGGCCACCATACCGCTTCACACCGCGGTGCTGCGGATTGCTGTCGCGACCGTTACGCGTTGAACCTTGTCCCTTTTTATGTGCCATGAAAAATACTCCTGCTATCGTGTTAAAGTTATATTTCATCTACCTGCCGCCAGCCAAACCCAGCCCGCAAGCGGATTGGAACGGGACAGCCTACCATTAAAATCGAGTTTGTCAACACCGGAGACTGTATTTTTTTATTGGCAACATTAGCTGGGCCTGGTTACCAGCTATCGCATTATCCAGCTTTTGCTGATGAGTTTGGGCTTGGCCTGTGCTCGGTCGGCTGCTTCTGTGCCGATGCGATAACTCAGCCAAAGGGTCTTAGTGAGAATGACGGAACTTTTTTTGACCTTCTTGTTTTTTTTCGCGCCGTCGCTGGCGGTAATTTTTATTGGCGTGGGAAGTTTGACCAGGACACTATCGCCGCTCAGGCCGCTGAAGAAAATATCGAACTCCGCCGCTTTGGGGTCGAAGTTTCGGAAGACCGCGATGGCTGACTTGGCGTTGTCCTCGCCCTGGAGCAGCTTACCCATAACGCTCAAGCCATCGAGCAGCAGCGGTTCGTTGTGGATTTTTTTTATCGCCCGATAGACGTATGGATTTATCCCCGCCCCAGCCTGGATAATCTGCCCCGTAGCTGTGTAGAGGATGATCTCCGGCGTGAACATCTGGTCTTGCCCCGTGTGGTTCGCAACGGTGTACGTGAAATACCAGAACAGCTGTGGCGTCTGTTGGCCCGGCAGTTTCACCACGATAGGCAGCGGGGCTGAGTAGTTAATCTCCAGCGTCCACGAGTCCGCCCCGGCGTCCGCCCGCGGAGCAGCTACGCTCGGCGAAGCCAGCATGGCAATCGCCGCGACGATGGCCACAACAGCCAGGGATTTTCGACTTTTCGATATTGTCATAATGTTCATGTAGAAGCTCCGATTTTGTATACGTGCATGTCGCTCAAGGCCATGCATGGGCAAGACGCCCAAGCCACGCCATACGTGCAGGCTATCGACAATTGTCGCTCAAGTCAATAGCCCGTCCACGACGGCGCGGATGGCTCGGATGTGTTCCGGGCCCGTGCCACAGCAGCCTCCGACAATATTGGCCCCAGCGGAGATGACCGACTCAATGTACGCAGCCAGGTCCTGGGGACTTTGGCGGAAAACGGTCTTGCCGTCGATAAGCTCCGGCAGGCCCGCGTTGGCGTGAATGAGAACAGGCTTGTCGGTGTGCCTGCGAAACTCCGCTGCGATTTTCACCATCGCCTCGATGCCGTTGCCGCAGTTCGAGCCCAGCACATCCGCCCCAGCTGCGGTCAGGGCTTCGACAGCCCCAGATGGGTCTATGCCCATCATCGTGCGAAAGCCGTTGGGCGTGTCGTCGAAGGTCATCGTAGCGATGACGTCCACCGCCGGGTCGAGCGACTTGGCAGCCCGGATCGCACAGGCGGCTTCTTCCACCGCCATCATCGTCTCGACGCAGATTACCCGCAGGCCCACGTCCAGCAGCGCCTTTATCTGCTCGGCGAATACCGCCTGCATTTCGTCTTCACTCATCAGGCCCAGTGGCTGAATGAACTCGCCGGTAGGCCCGACGGAACCCGCTACGATCGCGTCCGTTCCGGCTGCAGCATGGAGCGAATTGCGCCCGCCAGCTGCGTTGAACTCCTCTGCGCGATCGGCCTGGTGCTTCTTTTCCAGCTTTATTCTCGAGCCGCCAAACGTGTTGGTCAGCACCATATCGCTGCCAGCGGAGATATAAGCCTCGGCGATACTCGCCACCTGCTGCGCGTGCGAGATGTTCCATTCTTCGGGGCAGTCGTCCGGAGTTAGGCCACGGGCCTGGAGCTCCGTGCCCCAGGCACCGTCGGAAACCAAAATCTTTTTCTCCGCCAATTTATCCAGTAAAACACCCATATCTTGTCTCCTGAAAAAGTTTTCAGTTTTCAGTTATCATTTATCAGTAACAGCAAAAACAGCAAAAAAGAAAAAACATGGATTCCCGCCTTCGCGGGAATGACACGGGGGGGGGCATTGGTTATTGTCTATTCATCGGGTTGGGCATTCATTGGTTATTGGGCATTGGTTCTTCAATGGGCATTGGGTATTTGGACATTGGGCATTTTCCCGTCATTCGTTATTCGTCATTGATTCCTAATTCTGGTTTCGTCATTCGAAATTCATCGGGACGCTAGCCTAGCCAGTCTCGCAGGATGTCCCACTCGGCGGGGTCGAAACGAGCGAAGATAAGGAAGGCTATGTAAGCCGCGGTCATAATGTCGTAAGGCCAGCTTGCCCGCGGGTACAACCAAGGCTGAATTTTGTGATACCACTTGCCATCGAGTCGCGCGTTTGTTACGGGTCGCCGACCAGCTAAAATCGCCCATGTGTGCCCAGCTCGGCGGAACATCGTGAAGATCGGCAAAATACTCTGCTCGACCACCAGCGCAGCTGGGTTGCATGCGAAGGCTGCGATGATGACGGCGGAGCATCGCTCGGGCCTCTGCCAGTAGCCCACCTGGCAGCTGAAAATAAAATCTTCCGACCGGGCTTTGATGTAGGATATCATCACCGCTTCAAAGAACCCCAGCATGGACAAAGCCACGAACGTAAGATTGGCTGGGGACTGCCAAGCAAAGCCCATCGCCAAGCCTGCCCATATCGCAAAGTCGCCCGCCCTGTCCATACAGCTATCGAGAAACGCCCCGAACTTCGTCGCCTGGCCTGAAAACCGGGCCACCGCGCCGTCGAGCATATCGCTGCAGAAACTGATATACAACAGCACCGCAGCCAGAATACACCAGTCCATGTTGTTCGTCTTGAGAGCCAGTGCGAAACACACACCCGCCCCGACCGTCGCAGCTGCACCAAAAACGGTCAGCATGTTCGGCGTAACGCCCGCCCGAACCAAAGCCCGGGCCACCGCGTCCCGCATGGAAGAAACAAACCAACCTATAGCTCTGCCGATCATATTCGCTTGCTCCGGTTACAGCCTGTTATTTCACCGTTGCGTCCGCTGTCAGCTCGGCTGATTCATATTGGCCTGTCTGGTCGGCGATGAAATCTTCCAGCATTGTCCGGGCCTGGTCGTCGGTGAATTGCTTCGGCGGGTGCTTCATGGCATAGGCACTGATAGCTTCCAAAGGCCCAGCCAACTTGCGGTCGCGGGCGAGTTTGCACACACGGACTGCGTCGATGGTTTCCCCCGCGGAGTTGGGCGAATCTTCCACACTCAGCCTGGCTTCGATGTGCAGCGGCACGCCGCCAAAACCCCGAGCCTCGATACGAAGAGCGCAGACCTTGTTGTCCTTCTGCCAGGGCACAAACTCGGCTGGGCCTATATGGACATCATCAGCGGGCAGCGGCATGTCGAGCTGACTTTGCACGGCGTCGGTCTTGGATATCTTTTTGCACTTTAGTCTGCTGCGTTCGAGCATGTTCAGGAAGTCGGTATTGCCCGCCCAGTTTAGCTGATATGTGTGGTCTATCTTCGCGCCGCGGTCGTGCATCATACGGGCTAATACGCGGTGGGTTATCGTCGCGCCGACCTGGGCTTTGATATCGTCGCCGATGCACGGGATGCCAGCCTGGGTGAACCGCTGGGCCCATGCGGGGTTGGAAACTATAAAAACCGGGATGCAGTTTATCAGGCTCACGCCGGTTTCCAGGCAGCACTCAGCGTAGAATTCCGTCGCCCCCTGGCTGCCAACGGGCAGATAATTCATGAGAATCTCAGCCTGGCTGTCGCGCAGGAGATTGCATATATCTTCCTTCGTAGCTGGGGTCGCCGTGGCCAGGCGAAAGGCCTGGTCTTCCGGAAACTCCGCCATGTGAGGAGCTGCGCCGTCCAGGGGGTTGCCCATAGCCACGACCACGTCGTCGTAGTTGATATTGTCGTAGAAAACCTTGGTGTTGTTTGGCTTGGCGAAGATAGCTTCGTGCAGAGGCTTGCCAACCTTTCGGACATCGACGTCGATAGCGGCGACGATTTCGATATCGCCGGGGGTGTATTCGCCCAGCGTCGGATGGGCCAGGCCTACGACTTCCTGGCCGGTCTCGAACACCTCGCGGTAATAGCCTATCCCCTGCACCAACGAAGATGTGCAGTTTCCAACGCCAACAATTGCAACCCTGATTTCACTCATAATTTCCAGTCTCCGACGCAACGCGTCATTCTATTCCAGCCCGCGGACGCGCGCCAAAGTCAGACGCCGTCACAACCAAGCCCTGATTGTAAGACTATCGACCCGGGTAAGTCAACTATCACCAAAAAACTTGTCGTAACAAAGTTGTAATGTCCAGTGTTTCTGCAAAGTTAAAACCGGACATTACAACTTTGTTACGACAAACATCGAAAAAAACACTTGTCAGCGGGGCGGGCAATCCATTAAAGTTACATCATGAATGACACGACCGAAAATACCGAACAGCGGCTACCCCAGCAGGTAGAATGTCACTCCACCAAAGACCCCGCCATTCGAGTCTTCATCGCAGCTGCGATGTTTCTGGGCTTTGGCATCTGGTGCTTCGTGGACATGAACAAGTACGATCCGCCCGAGGCTTGGAACATGCAGCACATCAACGATGCTGCCAAGTACGCCATGAACCACTACGGCGGGTTCGTGCTGGTGCCAGTCGGCCTGGTCTTGGCCATCGGCGGGGTGCGATTCCTCCGTCGCAAACTTGTCGCCGACGGAGCTGGCATAGGTTACGCGGGCAAGGACAAAACCGCCTGGGACGCCGTGGCTGAGCTTGACGCGAAAGAACTCAAATCCAAGGGCATCGTCTATCTCAGGCTTGGTCAGGACAAGAGCCTGACGCTCGACAGCTGGAAGCTGACAAACTTCCGGGAACTGCTGAAATTCATAGAAACCAAAATCCCGCAAGACCGGCAAAAAGCTTGAAATTAGGCAATGGGCAAGTAGGGAATAGGCAATAGGAGTCCACAGATTACACGGATTGTTTTTTCAAAAAAAATCTGTGTAATCTTTTTAGAAATCCGTGAAATCTCTGGACTCTTGATGGTCGGTTGCTCGGCTGCCTGAGTCTTTGTTTTTTCGGCTTGACGATTTTGGCTCTTTCGATTAAAACAATGCCCCGCCAGACGGCGTATGCACCGTTAGCTCAGTTGGTAGAGCAGCTGACTCTTAATCAGCGGGTCGAAGGTTCGAGTCCTTCACGGTGTAGTTCAGGGGGTTGCTGGGCAGCAGCTTGGCGTCGAAAAAACGACAGCGGCTAATACACAGCAAAAAAAAACTCTTGACCCCTTCTTTTTTTGTATAGCCTAGGCTATACTTATCATGTGGCGAGCGAAACCCGATATGCTATAGTCCTGAAGATGCTCAAGGCCAGGGGCTATATGCTGGGTCGTGTCCGGGGTTCGCATCATGTTTTTACCAAGCCGGGCGAATTGCCGCTGAGCATCCCGGTTCATAAAGGGAAGGTGAAATCCTATTATGTCCGTCAAATCGAAAAAATCCAAATTGACAGCTAGGCCTTTTAAGAAGGCAGACCTGGCCCGGGCCCGGCAGATAGCTGAGTGCTACCAGATTATCGTCAATCTTGAAGATGGCCTGTGGTATGGACATGGCTTGGAGATGCCCCATGTTTTTGCCGACGGCGATACGGTCGAGGCTTGCGTGGAGGACATGCGAGAAGCTCTGGTCGCCGCGGTCGCCACGATGATCGAGGCGGGGCAAACTCCACCCAGGCCCGCCAGCTGCGGAGCCAGGACCGAGCAGGTGAATGTTCGGATATCCTCGGAGGAAAAAATTTTGCTGGAATCCAGGGCGAGGCAGAAGGGTTTTCGGGGCGTGTCCGATTTTCTGCGAGCGACCGCTCTTGCGGATTGACTGGATTTGTAGTCTTATGGTATTGAACCTTATTTTGAGATTTTGACCTGAGATTATCCTAGCGGGTTTTGGAGCGAGAAGATGATTAAAATTGCGATTATCGGCGCAGCAGGCCGAATGGGTCGGCGGATAGCAGCCTTGGCGATAGAGTCCGAGAAGTTCGACGTCGTGGCTGCGACGGAGTACGCAGGCAGTGAGGATGTCGGCAAGGATGTCGGCGAGTTGGCGGGGCTTGGCAAGTTTGGCTTGGCTGTGGCGGACAATCTTGACGCCCTGGACGCGGACGATTGGCCTGACGTTGCTATCGATTTTTCCATGCCGGAAGGCACGATGCGTTGGCTACCGATTCTCAAGCAAAAGGGCATCCCCGTGGTTATCGGCACGACGGGCCTGACCGAAAGTCAGCAGGCTGAACTAGCTGACACTGCTGCGAGCCTGCCGATAGTTTTCGCGGGCAACTACTCGCTGGGCATCAATTTGTTGTGCAAGCTCGTCGCCCGGGCCGCGGCGACGCTGGGCGAAGACTACGACGTCGAAATTTCCGAAACGCACCATCGTTTCAAGCAGGACGCCCCCAGCGGCACCGCGATAATGTTAGCCAAGTCTGTCTGCGAAGCCACGGGCAGAGACTACGGCCAGTCCGTAACGCATGGCCGGGGCGGCAGGCAGCCTCGTAAGCCGGGCGAAATCGGTATGCACGCAATTCGTCTTGGCGATACGGTCGGCGAGCACTCCGTCAGCTTCGGCTCTTTGGGCGAGACGATAACGCTCAGCCACGCTGCACACACGCGCGACACCTTCGCCCGGGGCGCACTGCGAGCAGCGGCATGGCTAGTCGGCAAACGCCCAAACCAATACGACATGGCCGACGTGCTGGGACTGTGAAACAGGAGTCAGAAGTCGGGATTCAGGAGTCAGAAACAGCAGGACACGAATGACACGAATGAAAAACGAATGACACGAATTTTTGTTTTTCGTTATTCGGCTTTCGTCATTGATTCGTCATTCATCATTCGGATTTCGTCATTCGCTGTTTTCCTATTGCCTACTTGTCTAATCCCTATTGCCTAATTCTCTATTGCCTATTCCCTGGTTACCTAATAGAATAATCTCTTGTATTGCTTTGACGAATCGACGGGAGTGCTTGTGCGAAACGGCAGATGGTTTATCTTCTTGGCGGGGCTGGCCTTGGCAGCGGGCATGGCGGGCTGTGTAGCTTCGACTCCCCAGGGCGGCACGGTGTATCAAAGGTTGCAAAGCGAAGACCCGGCTGTGCGAATCGACGCGATTATCCAGGCGGGAAATCGCAAGGACACCAAAGCTATAGCTCTGCTGGTCGACCGCCTTGACGACGTGCTGCCAGACGTCAGGCTGTTCGCGTCTATCTCGTTGAGAAAAATCACCGGAAAGGATTTCGGCTGGCGGCAGTACGACCCGCCAGGTCTACGCGACCAAGCCATAGGGAGGTGGCGAAAATGGGTAAGCAAGCAACATGCCAAGCAGGCGTCTATATCGGCTCCGGCGAGCGAGCCTGCAAAGGCGGACAAGTGAACGTGATGAATTTGGAGATTGAGATTCTCTCCGACCCAGCTGAGCTTACGCGAGTTCGGCAAGAGGCAGAAGCCTTCGCTATAAAGGCTGGGCTTGATGAAAAATGCGCCGGGCGGGTAGTGTTGGCGGTGGACGAGGCATTGACCAACATCATCCGGCACGCTTACGCAGGCCGGGCTGACGGGCCTATCGAGATTTCGATGCGGGCTTCGGGCTTGGAGTTGTCGATAGTTATTCGCGATTATGGCCAGGTGGTACACCCAGCTGCGATCCGCTCGCGCGACCTCGACGACGTCCGACCAGGCGGCTTGGGTGTACATATTATGCACGAATGCATGGACAAAGTAACCTACGCGCCAGCAGGCCAAGGCGGCGGGACGGTGCTGGCGATGTCGAAAAAAATATGACCGTTCCTAAAGCGAACCACGAATAGACACGAATAAACACGAATTTTTTTGAAAAGAAAAAGAAAAAAAAACAAACTACGAAAGACGCGAAAACAGATTTTTTGAAAAAGAAAACAAAAACAGCAGAACCACGGGTGAACACGAATAAACACGAATTTTTTTTAAATAAAAAAACTTCATGTTCTTCATGTCCTTCATGGTGAGTTTCGTTTTTTCATATAGCTATGACGGGTTACAGAAAATTTGGTCGGCTTGGTTCGGGAAAGAGATAATGGAAAATTCGCCAATTAGTGATGTTCGCTGGACGGACAATGCGGTGGTGGTAGATGTAGCGGGGGATATCGACCTGCACCGCAGCCCGCAATTGCAACGCGGGCTGTTGGACGTCCTAAACAAGAAGCCCGAGCGGATACTCGTGAACCTCGCCGGCGTGGGGTACATGGACTCCTCCGGCGTGGCGTCGCTGGTGAAGCTCCTCAGCAGAACCAAAAAACTCGGCGTCACACTCGTGCTGCTAAGCCCTAGCAATAAAGTTCGCAGCATTTTGGAAATCACCAGACTCGACAGCGTATTTAGCATCTGCGAAAGCGAAACCCAAGCGATGGCATGACGATGGCGGAGAGACAAAACAACATTATCGAGTCGCTGGGCCTGCGGGCAATGGGCCTGTGCGAGTACCTCGGCGGGCTGACGTTGCTGCTCGGTGCCACGGCGGTGTGGACTGTCCGAAGCCTGGCAAGGCCCAGATGGCGAGACATCCACAGCCTGAGCGAGCAGGTCGTCCGAGTGGGCATTCGCAGCGTTGGTATCGTAGCCCTCGTGCAGGGGTTTATCGGGGCGATATTGGCGTTGCAGCTCGTGCCGACGTTGGAGCAGTATGGCCAGGAGTCGCAGGTGGCGGCGATAATCGGTATCGGCGGGTTCAGGATGCTTGGGCCTATTTTCACCGCGGTGGTGCTCAGCGGCTTTGCAGGTGCGTCTATCGCTGCGGAGCTTGGCACGATGGTCGTAGCTGAGGAAATCGAAGCTCTCGAAGCAATGTCCCTGCCGCCCGTGCGGTTCCTCGTCGTGCCGCGAGTGTTGGCGACATTTATCGTAATGCTGCTGCTGACGACCTTCGCCGATTTGATGATAGCGTTGGGGGGCTATCTGGTTTCTCGCCTTGCGCTTGGCCCGGCGGTTTATCTGGAATACTGGCAGAACATGCGCGACACGCTGGAAGGGTCGGACTACGTTTCAGGCCTGGTCCAGGGCGGCGTCTTCGGCGTGCTGCTGGGACTCATCGCCTGCTTTGAAGGACTGAAAGTCAAAGGCGGTGCCCAGGGCGTCGGCAAGGCGACAACTATGACCGTAGTAAACTCAATCGTCGCAATAGTCCTCGCTGCGTGCGTATGCACGATAGTATTCTATCTTTTCAAACTGTAAAAAATCAGAAGTCAGGAGACAGAAGTCAGGATTCAGAATGGATTCCCTCGCGGGCGGGAATGACAAAAAATCCGTGTAATCCGTGGACTCTTTTGAAACTATGACAGACCAACAGAACAACTTGGAACCTGTGATTCGGGTGGTGGATTTGGTTAAGCGGTTTGGTGATCACACCGTGCTGAACGGCGTAACCTTTGACGTTTTTCCTGGCGAGATGGTCGTTATCATGGGCGGCAGTGGCTGTGGTAAGAGCACGCTGTTGCGACACATCATAGGCTCGATTTTGCCCACTAGCGGACGAGTGGAATTGCTTGGCGAAGACCTGGCCAAAATCGACGAGCCGCAGCTTGACGAGCTGCGCAAACGGTTCGGCATATTGTTTCAGTCCGGGGCGCTGTTCAACTCGATGACCGTGGGCGAGAATGTCGCTCTGCCATTGCAGGAGCATACCGACCTGGACGCCGACACGATCGATATCATGGTTAAGATCAAGCTCGAACAGGTCGACCTCCTGGCTGCGGAAGACCTTATGCCCGCTGAGATATCCGGCGGTATGAAAAAACGGGCGGGCCTGGCCCGGGCTATCGCGATGGACCCCGAAATACTGTTTTACGACGAACCCTCAGCTGGGCTTGACCCGGTAACCAGCGCGGAAATCGATCAACTGATGATAGACCTCACCCGCAAGCTGGGCGTCTCCGGCGTGGTCGTAACGCACGAAATGGACTCCGCCTTCGCTATCGCCGATAGGATGATTATGCTCGACAAGGGCCGAGTGCTGATGAACGCTCCGCGAGCGGAGTTCGAGAAAATCCGCGACGGCGACCCGACCGGCGACGAGAAAATCGACCTGATCCGCCAGTTCCTCCGCGGCGACCCCGACGGGCCTATCACGCAAAGACGCCAAGACAGCGGCTACGAGGAAGACCTCCTAGCCACCGCTGGCGGGTTTGGCTAAATGTGGCACCAAGCGGGAATGTAGCACAGCCGCCCCCGGCTGTGTTCTTCGTGGCGTGGGCGTCTCGCCCATGCGGAAACGTGGTTGCAAACGCCGCAACGACGGCACCTGGCAATCAGGCAGCCAACTTGGCAGGTTCTTCGGCAAATCGTTTTTTCAGGCGGGAGATTATCTCCGCGTGTTTTTGGCTTACCCGCCCTTCGGAAATGGCCAGGGTCTGGGCGATGTCCTTCATCAGTGCCCCTTGGTAGTAGTATCGCACGATGATGCTCCGCTCGCCGCGGTTCATTTCCCGCAGCATGACGTTCCACAGGTCGTGTTGAATCGCAGAGCGGTCGGGGGGCGGTTCTTTTTGGCTTGGCGGCAGGGCCCATTCGTCATTGTCTTGCTGCTCGACGCCGCCACAGCCTGATATGTTGTGTATGGAAATTATCTTGGCTGGGTTGGCGTAGCGGCAGCAGCGGGCGTATTCTCTCGGCGAGACGTTCAGCTCCTGTTTCAGCTCGGTTTCCGTCGGTGCTCGGCCCAACCTGCTTCGCACTGCCCAACTGGCCTGGTCAAACAGCCTGGCGCGTCGGCCAATCGACCGCGGCACCCAGTTGCCCTGTCGCAGTTCGTCGAGCATGGCTCCGCGAATTCGTATCCATCCATAGGTCGAGAAGACAACGCCTCGAGCAGGGTTGAAATTGTCCACCGCGTTTACCAGCCCGAGGTGCCCCGCGGAGACCAGGTCGTCGATATTCACCGTCGGGGAGGAGTAAAGTCTGCTCCGCAATGTCTCGGCGATATGCCGAACCAGCGGAATATGGTACTCGATGAGTTTTTCCCGGGCGGCCATATCGCCATGGTCTCTAAAGCGATTCCACCAGTTAGCGACTCGATTGTCATCATCTACGGTAGACATTTCACTTCCTCCCTTCACTTCCTCCCTGCCTGGGTTTGCAGGCAATTCTCGGTTGCTATGCACACGGAGTTTCGGCCTGAGTGTTTGCACTGGTACAAAGCTGCGTCGGCGGCCTGGAGC
>QNCB01000008.1 GCA_003644335.1 Planctomycetota bacterium
CCCGTCTAGGTCCAAGGTTGGAGGTGGGCGTAGGTATTGCTCTTCTGAGGCTAAGCCGTAAGGGTCGTCATAGGGCGACTCTATAGGAGGCTTTTCAGCTTTTGGTTCGTTAAAGGGGTCGACAATACCTGTAGTTTTCTTCTTCACGCCTTGATCCCCTTCGTAAGGAGGGGGTCGTTGCAGTTTACGTGAACGAGTTCCCATTCCGGGGCTAAGTTCATTCCTACTTCCATCACGTTGGAAGGGTTGTGTCCTTTTCCGAGTGCGATGAACACCTGCATCACTCGATGTCCCTTTTTGATTTCTTTACGACACTTCCCGCAAATCCAGGTGTCGCAGTGAGGTCTTAGATGGTCATTGTTATTCTCAGCCATGGCGGTCTCTCCTTAAATCTCATTTAACAACATATTTGAGGTAGAAATCAACCAGTGACTGCGAACTATTAAAGAGGGGGATGGAAATTCATAGTTGCGATATCGCGGCTTAACGAGAATTCGGATGTGTTCGAGATCGGGGCTGTCGATCTTTCCCTGCAAAAATAGTTTCTCTACGATTCTCCAGGTAGTCGCTTCAATAGCTTTCTGAGGAGTAGCGTGCATCGCAGCAGCCCAACAAAGGACCTGTTCCATGTAGTTGTTAAGCGTTTTGGGGTACGGTTGTTCTCCTGTATAGCTTGCGCAGCCACAAGCGGTGCAGGGAGAGAGATCAGGGTGAGTTGTTCCTATACCTATTACGATGCGTCGCATAAGTTTGTTATGCCGGGAGACGCGGTAACCGTCAAGTCAAAGCAAAAGAAAACGGCTAGGCTAGATGAGAGGAACTCATCTATAACCTAGCCGTTAAGGAGGGGTCACTGTTGTTCGGCGATGAGCTTCTTGGTAGCTCGAAACTTATAGCCACACTGGGTACACACCTTCCACTGTCCGGGCGTCACTACGAGCGTAGCGCCACATCGTTTCTTTCCATTTGCGGGGCTTGGGCACGTGATGACTTTGCTACCTTCTTTACGGGCCATGATTACCTCCTTACGTAGGGTGTCGTTAAGCGGCCTTAAGGCTTTTTAACAAACGACGCAGCCTTTGTAAAGGAGGGAGTGCTGTTGGTAAAGCCCGTAGCGTTAACAGCTTTCTTGCCGTACCCGCGATAGCTACCTTCGCCTTTGAATCGACGACGTTGATCGGGATTGTCACGCAAGAACGTGCGCATTTTTCGGATGTCGACGAGCATTCGGGTATGTTTGAGCGCGTTAGACGTACCAGTCCACACCCGGCTGTCGAGTAGAGCGACTACGCCTTTATCACTCTTAGTGCGGATGAGACGCCCTGCTGCTTGTTTGAGATCGAAGAGCATCTGGGGAACTGATACCGTTAGGAAGGCGTTGTCTCCGTTTGCTTTGGCGACGTCTGACAGAGCCTCAATCACAGGATCTCGAGGGTTAGGAAATGGAAGTTTAGGAATGATGACGAGCCTCAGTTTGTCTCCTGGGACGTCGATCCCTTCCCAGAAAGACTTCAGTCCGAACAGGACGCTTGAGGGGGTCTTCATGTAGTCATCTGTCAGCCGCTGTGCGTCTATCCCGTCGATCTGAGGCAGAATTTTGATGCCGTGAGACAGGAGGTTTTGTTGGTCAATGGTGTCCAATACTTCATTCAGGTCTGCCTTGGCAGAGAAGAGGACGAATGCGTCTCCTTGAGATGCGAGGCTCAGACGTTCGATTTCGGTTGAGATCGATGAAATCCACTCGTTTCGTTTATCGGTTCCGGGGTGTGCGGGAGTCGGAAGTGTCGCAGGGGTGTACAACAGTGCCTGTGATTGTAGGTCAAAGGGGCTGTGGTAAACTGCTTCAACTGTGTGTTCTTTTTCCGCTATTCCCATTTGGACTACGGCTGAATCAATACCGAATTCGTCTCGTATGAACCGAAAGTCCCCGCCGATGGTGAGTGTAGCCGATACGATAACGCGGTGGGTGATCATACTCGCAAGAGCTTTTCCGCACACGTCACCAATCCGTACGGGTTTACGGTGGATTCCTTTTTTGTCTGCGATGATGATCCAGTTTCCCGGTTTGGATTCCTCGTTCATTTTCTGCTTGGCTTCCTCAACTGATATTTCATCGAGGAGGCTACCAAGAATGTCGTGAAGCGTCTGTAGTTTGCGTACGAGTTTTTCGAACCTACCCAGAATCGCCATAGCTTTTTCCAACGGGGTACTTGTGTTTCGACTTTCGATGTCGCTGTAGAGAGTCTTCGAGGTGTCGTTGATCTTCTTGTGGAGGATACCCACTGCTTCTTGTAGATCTTCTACGGGCTCCTTGAAGGGAATCAGAGAGCGTACCCTAATAGTGTCGTTGGGCTTAGCGCCGCGGAAGACGCTAGCATGCATTTTGGCAAAGAGGTCTTTCACGGCGGTAAAGCTTTGCCGCGCTTCTTTTTCCGAGATGCGGCCGTAGTACGTGAGTTCCGCGTGTAGCTCGTCGTCACGTTCAAATGTGTTGAGTAGGTTGCTGGTACTCCACAGGGTAATGGATTCGGTGACGGCGGACCGGAACATCTCGGGAGCTTTGTGTGCCTCATCGATGACTACGATAGGATACGCTCCTATGAGGAATCCAGGTTGAGCGCCCAGGAGTAAGTCAATGGCTAGGAGGGTGTGGTTTACGACCACGATGTCCCAGGATTTCGGTTGAGGACGGCAGTATTCTACATGGTCGCAACCGCCTCGCTTTTGAGGACAGTTTTCGATAGTGACATCTTCCCACCATTTCGGACGCGGTCCAGACCACTTGGCTATGTCGGCTGCTTCGTGCTGGCTCATGAGTTTGTCGGCCCAGGACTGAAATTGGGCGCGATCTGCTTTGTTCTTGATACTGCTGGCACACCGAACGCAAGCGTAGTTGTTTTTTCCTTTGTACACTCCGAACTTGATGTCTTTGCCCATTTTTTCTTGGAGGAGCGGAAGGTCTTTTTCGACGAGTTGGTGCTGCAGGCTCTTCTTGGCTGTTGAGACTGCTACACGCTTACCTGCCAGGATGGCCGGGATGAGGTACGCAAAAGATTTCCCGATACCCGTTCCTCCTTCGGCGTAAAGGGTTCCACGGTTATCGCGAAATATAAGATCATCAATCTCCCGAGCCATATCTGCCTGGGTCGGCCGGATCTCTTTGGCAATGCCGTACTTTCCGTGCAGCAGGATATCATCTGGGTCATCCCGGTAGACTTCACCGCAGATCACACAGTTTACGTCTTTGCCTTTACGTTCGGGATCAAAGGGCACAACGTACCCGCAACTTTTACACTTCATAGGCTAACCTTTTTGCCTTTCTCAGATGTCGCCGAAATGCTTTTTCTACATCTGTGTAACGTTTTCGCAATATGAATGCTGGGTGGTACGTCCCCATGAAGACGAAGTCTGGAAAGTCCGGGTTGTGGATAACTCGTCCTACGTGTTCTGACACGATGATTCCGGAGGGCTTTTTGTTGAGGGCGAACGACAGAGAGTGACGTCCGAGCGTCACAACAACCTTCGGTTTTACGGACTTCAGTTGGTGTAGTAAGTAGGGACGACAATTGGCCATCTCTTCGGGATGCGGGTCTCGATTGTTAGGGGGTCTGCATTTCAACATGTTGAGAATGTGGTAGGTTCCAACAGGCAACCCTACTAATTCTGCTACGGTACGTAGATGAGTTCCGGAGGTCCCTATGAAGGGTACTCCTTCCTGGTCTTCTTTTTGGCCAGGGGCCTCGCCCAAAAACACGAGGGGGCACGGGATCGGCCCGTCTCCGATGACGACATTCTGGCGGGATTCTGCGAGCTCAGGGCAGAGCTTGCATCTTCGGATTTTGTCGCGGAAGCGCATTGGCGGCCTTTCTTGTGGGGGTTAACTTTACTTCCCTTATACCATTCTTTTTTGTATAGTCGAAAACACTACCAAAGGAGGACGTCATGACTGACGACAAAGACCGCGCTGCTCCAATGATTGGACAATTTTCAGGCCCGCCCACCAACTCTCCGAGAGTGGCTTTACGACGTAAAGACGAGTCGGAGGGAGAGATCGAAGAGAAAGAGGCGGAGAAGGGTGAGGTACAGCAGGCGACTTCTAAGACGCCAACACAGATCCAGAATGAGTTTATGAAAGGACTTGAAGACGTTGGTCTTGAACTTAACCAAGCCCGTGCCATCATGGACGAGGTTCTGGAAAAAGGATACTGGACTGAAACGCATCAAATCCGGAAGAAAGAGCTCATCGTGCGTTCTCGAGGATATCGAGATACCCTACGTTCTCAGAGGTTTTTGGAGGTTGAGAATCCTACTTACGCGATGGGCATGGACGAGATCATCATGCGTTACAACTCGGCGGCTTCTCTTGTTCGGTTTGGAGACCGAAAGTTTGATTTCCCAGAAGATCAAAAAGGAACTTCTGACGAGGAAATCGAAGCAGCATTCGAAGAGCGCAGGCGGTTCTTGGAGGGGTTACCGTCAATCGTAGTGGGTAAGATAAACACCATCGTTTTCAATATGGACGTTAAGCTCGGGGCTGTGTTCGCAGAAGGGGCTCCGGAGGATTTTTAGGAACGGCGGCGGGTAAGCTGCGGGCGTGGGCTTACTACAAAAGGTATCCGTTGCCGCCGCCAGGGTCGTTTCAGGAACGCCTTGTTTCGTCTCTCATGATGCGAGAGCGAAACGAGAGGATTGCGTTTGCGAGGATGATCGTGCACGCTTGTACAGTAGGACGCGGTATCAATGATGACGTTATTGCAGATATCATTGAAGAATACCGTGAGGAGGTTACACAGGAGCGGTATAATTTAGGATACGAGTCTGCTCGTCAACGTCGTGCTGTGCGGCGTGTACGCGAGGCTATGGATCTGACTAATCGCATGGCAAAAATCGATTCGATGACTGTCAGCGATGACGAATTTGAGGAAGCTGTGAATGCCCGACCCAAGTGATCCCTATAGTGGTTACAACGCTATGCAGGCGCATCTCGGTGTTGTGCCGATGCAGCAGCCCCGGTCTCCGGGGGATGTTGCGCGCATGCTGGTGGATCAGTCGTCACAACAGCGCGTATCCGCTATGGCTGTAGGAATGCCGCCTAGTTGGTCGCAGGGTGGGGGGAGTGGTGCGTCTATTTTCGGTGAGCAGTTTCGACAGCGGTTTGAAGCGATTCAGGCGCAGCAGTCATATAGCCCATACACCGCGCAGGCGTTAGGGGGCCAGTACGCTCCGGGCATGTTACCTTCTCCTGTAATGATGACCCCTCCGTCTACAGGGGTTTTTCGGACTAGGCAGCCTGGACCGCGGGTTGCGCCGCTTTCTCCACAACCCATGATGCCCCTGACCCAAACACCGTTTACGCCGCGGATGCCTCCTCCGATGTTCCAATTGGAGTCGGATCGGCAAGCACGAATGCAGGATCAAGAGCATGATGCGTTTTTTTCTCGTGCCGTACAAGCTCCAAGAGTCTTGGGTCAGGGTACGGGTATCGGGATCGCGGCAATGGCAGGAGGGGCCATTGGGGGTCCGCTGGGGGCTATAGGAGGAGGCGTACTCGGACATACAAGTGGATTTGCGCAAGGTGTCGGTAACTTAGCGATGCGTCCCTTCCAGCCGATGATTGAACGTCGTCAGATGGGTGCATCACTCCGTCGAATGTCTCAGGATTGGGTTGTTGCGGGTCCGGATCTTCATGAAACAGGTCGCGGGTTTAACCGGGATGCTTCGATTCGCTTGGCTGAAGAAATTCAGGATCTGGCCAAGGACAGAGGTTTCAAGAAAGAAACGGGAGGAATGTTCAATCGTGGGGACTTGATGCGCATTACGCAAGAGTCCGGTCGAGCAGGACTCCTGGACGAATCCCAGGATATCGAAGGTGTCCGGAAGAACATCAAGAACGTAAGTCGAACTCTCCGCAAGTACATGCAGCTCACTCAGGATCCGGATATGGTCAATGTTCTTCGTGAGCTTGGCCAGATGAAGCAGCTGGGAATGACGCTGGATGATATGGAGCAAGCGGCCCAGGACATGAATCGCTACTCCCGAGCTGCAGGGGCGTCTATTTCTGGGATCAAACAAATGGGGATGATGGGTGCCTCTACCTTCCAGCAGGCAGGACTCACTGCGGGTTCTGGTATGACGTACGGGATGCATGCCGCGGCTGCTGCCCGTCAGGCTATTGCTACCGGTACGTTTCAGCCTCGAGAATTGGCACTCATGGGCGGAATGCAGGGGATGACGCAGAGAAATATTCAAGCGCAAGCGGCAATGTTGTCGATGCCCCTATTCGGAGCTGCGGTGAGTCAGTATGGTGCGCGAGGGTTCGAGCTCAATCAGGGTGCGCTCAATCAGATGGGTCAAGGGGGAGCGCAGGGGATGGTGCGCGGGGCGGTGTCTGCTATGGGGCAAGCAGTACAGCAGGGAGGAGTTGGGGCGTTGGCAACTTTTCCTCTCCAGCAACGGAGACTTCAAACTGAAGCAGCAGAGCAAATGACGCCCGAGCAGCTGACGGCTGCGCGTATGCGCATGTCTTTGGAAACAGGACAGCGTTTAGGCTTACAAGGTGCGGGAGCTTTTGCTGGGGGTGCGCGTGTCCTGTTCGGTAATGAGGTCGCTGAGCAGATGATGTACGAGGCGCAGAACCCTCAGTTTTTTCAGGCCCAGAGAAACCGAATAAACGAACAGCAGCAACGCCTGATTCGCGAACAACGAGAGGCTAATGAGCGTGCGCGTCCTGGGGCGGGTACTCTTATTGGTCGTCGACTTTGGCAGAATGCGCGATTGGGGGGGCTCGGACCTACTGGTGCGGAAGTTGAATCTGGTTTAGAGGCCACAGGCGCCGTCTTAGGGTATCAAGCAGGGCGTGTAGCGGATGTTTTTCGTGGTGCGGGACAGACGTTGCGGGATATTCAATCTGAAGCGGAGGGGCGCGTTGTCACACGTATGGACGAGCGGTTCGTTACGGGAGCGGGCGAACGTCGAAAAGTTTATGGACAAGATACCTCGGCAATTACACAGGCAGGGTTTCAGGGTCCTGTAGATGTGGGTCCCTCTTACGGAGGACGCACGATTTCCCAAGCTTTGGGTTACGGAGGTGCTTATACTGCTGAAGCTGCGGAAGTCGGGGGGTTTTTAACTAAGACTGCTTTTCCGGTAGAGGGCGCACTTACGCAGGCACTCGGTTTTGGTGCCGTGCCAGCAGCCGGAGTTGAGGCTTTGATGGGTACAGGGGCAGCGGTTGCCCTAGGAGAGGAGGGCACCAATCGCTTAGTCCAACAACAAGTTCAACGTGCTCACAGGTACGCTCAGATGGGTAAATACGCAGCTAGAGAGGCTGGTACGGAAGAGGGTTACACGGCTGCGATGACTGCGTTGGGTAAGTCCGCGAAGGGTAAGGTAGATTCTGGGGCTGCGATAAGTAGCGCTGCAGGTAAGATCGCTAATATGGTGAAGTCTAGACAGAATATTATCCTGCCTGACGGCACCATTGATCCTGGAGAGGTGGAGAAAGCCCTGGCGACTTCCTTAAGTGCGGAGGGCCTTTCTCCTGAAGAGGTTAAGAAGACCATAAAAGATTTGAAGGATACCGGACAGCTGGAGAAGATTGGAGGGTCCATCCTACAAGAAGCCAAAAAGGTTGCAGGTCCTGAGTACGCTACTCAATTTGATGAATCGCTAGAGAAGGCGCAGAAGTTGGAGAAGAAGGCTATCCAGGATACACAGAATGCTGTGATGGAGCGTAAAGAGGCGATTGTTGAATCCGTTGAAGACCAGTTGGATCTCACTTATGACATAGGTGGGGTTACTTTAGGTGAAAAGGCTGGAACAGAAGAGTATCGTGAAGCTCAATTGGAAGGTCCAGGGGCGATGTTGGCCAAGACTGTAGCCGCTATGACAGGTGAAGAGGGGGGTGATGAAACTCGAAAAGCGGCGCTTGCTAAGTATACTGAGCTCTATGGTAAGGGGCGCAGTGCTAAAGAAGTACGCGCAGAGTTCAACAAGTTAGTGAAGAAGGAGACCAACAAGCTCGATTCCATGTCGTCAGATATGAAGGAGCGTTTGCGTAAATCCGTTACAAGTGGTGAAGCGGGTTCCATTACTGAATCAGTGGGTGCGGTGGCTCAAGGTTCTGCTATGGCCATCCAAGCTAAACAGTATGGCGGCGTTATTAGTGGAGGACTTCAAACGGTTATGGAAGCGGTGGGAGGCCCCGCTTCCGGGAAGCTGCTTGAACAACTTACTACAGGTGAGGTTACAGGAGGAGGCATCGCTGGCGCTTTTTCTGAGGATGATATCCGGTCGCTTGCACGGTCTGGTCACAAAGCTTTAGCTGGTAAAATTGCACGCTACAAGCAAGAGAAGGATCCTGAAAAGAAGAAACAGCTCGAGCAAGAGATCACGGAGAATGTTAGCCAGCTCGGAGAAGCCCGTAAAAAGAAGGAAGAGGAACTTGGAGAGGCTGAGGGTAAGGAAGCTGAAGACCTCGCCAAGTCTGACGAGGCCCTCGCGGGCATTCAGGGCGAGATGGCGGATGCTTTCAAGGATTTCCGTCCGGCAGTTGACAAGTTCTCGAAGGGCGCAGAGGCATTGGAACGTGCTATGGAGAGTGATATGTTCAAGAGAATGGCAGGAGAAGACTAAATGACAACTCCGATCAACCGTCGTATCTATTACATGCTTCCCAAAGCGGAGAACGTTCTACGTTTGGCCAACCACAACATTGTCATGAACCTGCGCGCAGGACATGACGCGACGTTGACGTTGCCGAATCTGTTGCAGCGTGCGTATATGGTCGTCAATGAGACTGGTGTCATTCCATATCGGAATTACGTAGCCAGTAAAGAATTACCTGTGAGGCAATAATGGGAAAGCCTACCGCTATCGTACCAATCAACCGAGAGGTGCTTTTGCCTATCTGGCAGGATGCTTCTTTGGTGAATACCCGGGAAGGCAGAGGGTCCCGCACTGTGGGGGCGTTTTCGTCTTTTCCGACGTTCACGCAGAAGTGGTCTCGTCTGGCTCCTCGTGGGCAGGATTTCGCGGATACGATGGCGCGGATGTTTATCCGTATTCCTCCCGGAGACTATGACAAGTTCCTGGCTGAGCTCGACGATCCTGAGACGCGGAATATTGCAACATTTTTGTGTGGCGATGATGCGGGCAAGGGCGGTGTTGGTTACCTCGACTTCATCATTCAGGACGCAACGCACCAGTACAACGAGAAGGTCCAGGTCTGCGAGACGCTGTCGGACAACTACGTGGCGTTCTTTTTTGGATCCCAGGCTCCGATGTTCACGTATCGGGGAACCCTCTACAATACGTACGAAGATGACTGGACAATGCGGATGTTCCGCATTTTTCGGGATCTTGCTCGAGGTACTCAGCTGGCACGTCGTGGGCTGGTCCTATACTTGAAGTACGATTCCGTTATCGTCCAAGGAGCCATGGTGGATTTTCGTTACGCACTTCGAAGTGGGATGGAGATGTCGACCTCATTTGACTTCTCTCTTCTCGTGAAGAGTGTCAACATCATCTATGGGGGTGAGGGGGATCCTACGGATTTAGTAAACGAAAAGCATTTTGCGCCGGAAGGTTACCATACGGATGATGTGGGTGCGTACAATGCTGCAGCTACCAACACGTATATGGGGACACCGGAGGGAGGACCCGAAGGCGTAAGTGCGGAAGAACCTCCCGTTGGGGGCACCGCTAATTTTGACACAAGTGGTGGGGGTACTTCATGGATGCCTGATGATTGGGATTCTGACGCATATGCGACGCCGCCTCCTGGAGGATCAGGTACAGAGTCGGTACCTCCTTCGCCGGAAGGACAGATTATGGGAGCGACAAAAGATCCTGCGAAAATAGCGTTGCTGCAACAGCTTCACAACCAACAACAAACATTGACGACGGGTGGTTAGGCCATGACTGCAGAATTCACAATTGACCAAGCAACGCTTCCGCCAGGGCTTCCGGATCGTTCGCGCCAGGATATCATTCCTGGAGGAGCTCCCGTTCAGTTCGCGGCGGTCTATCCTCCGCCTAACCACACAACGTACAAATGGGAGTTGTTGACTCAACCGTCGGGAGTAGCGGTAGCGTTTTCTGACCCTAATATACACAATCCCACAGTCGACTTTGGGATGAACTACGGGGGATATCTGATTCGCTTGACTGTTGATGAGGGTACTGCGACTGAGGACGTTTCAGTCCGTGCGGTATATCTTAAATGGCCCGTCAGCAATAGAGCCCTCCCTGCGCTTGCGGAAACTAATCAGGACAATAGTCAACCTCCTAATACGGGTGTGCGTGGCTGGGAAGAGAAGGTCATAGATTATCTTTGGTGGGTTGAGAATACGATTGGGGGCGGAGTCGTTACACCTACTGGGTTAGGTCGTATTCACGTAGACGCGGTCAATGGTAATGATGTTTCGGGAACAGGGAGCCGAGAAAAACCATACCAAACGTTGGCGGTAGCGGTAACGAGTCCTCGCTGTGCTCCTCCGACGTCGGCTGCTGAGTTTCTTACGGGTATTGAGTTCGTATGTGCTCCTGGGCATTATGGTCCTGTACTTCCTGCTCCCCCGACGTTTTTGCCTCTGCCTCAACGTCAAAAGATCAAGTTCACGGGAACCGATGTCATAATCAATCATGTCTTGGAGTGGGGACTTTACGAGGTAAATTACACTGCGTATGGGCTACTTCCCAACGACTTTCCTCCGATGTTGTGGGTAGACGGGGATGTAGGAGCCATGCGTCCTATGAGGGTCGAAGCAGCTCCTATTGACACTTCAGGTAACGCGGTGTTCTGTGTTTCCGGAATAACGACAGTCAAGAAGGATGCAGGAGGGCTATCCTTAAATTCCAAGCAGCTTTACATGCGAAACGTAGTTGCTGTCTATCTGGGGACTACTGCGAGTGCTGCTGCGGCTGTAGGGGATGAGACGGGTATTCTAACTGCGCATCTCGAGAACTGTACTTTCGGAGATTACAACGCCGCTAACGGTTGCGTGATCGGAGGAGAACGAGAACCACTGCTTCCGACAAAGGCGAATCAGGTAAGGATCTATGCGCATAACTGTAGTTTCCGGCAACGGATATACGCCAATACCGAAATTCGAGAAGCTACGCGTTGCAGCTTCCATGGGATGGACCGAAACCGAATGGTGTCTTCGGGAGGGTCGCTTGTTCCTGTGTCGGACGGTCTGATCGGATTCGACAAAGGAGTTACTTTTTATGACTGTGAGTTCAATGACGATACCATTCCTTATGACGTAGGTTGGGACGGAGTAACATTTCCGTCAGCTCAGGCTCCGTGTTTCGACGAAGTCAGCTATCGTTCATGGCTCGACATGGAGGTTGCAGGGGGTCCAGCAATCCTCAATAACGTCGGGTCTCCTTCTCTTTCCACTTACCCTCGAAAATCGACCTTCCAGGGAGTGTATCTTGGATCGGTAGGCCCGGTAGACCTCGCTCCCATTGTGATTGGGGCGCCGTTTCCTATTGTCTTGGATGTTCAGGAGTACATCGATACTCCGGACTTCTTACACCGTCCTGGGACTGCTCCGGTACAGTGTCTCAGAGGCGGACATTTCAGATTTACGTTTTCGGTTACGTGGGAAAATCAACAACTATTCATAAGCAACACAATAGGAGCAGCTTTACAAGTTACTCCCATGGGCGGCGGAGCTGCGATAGTTCCTCAGACCAAGAAGTTCTCGGCTTGTGATTTTTTTGGACTACGAGCGACTTGCACACTTCCAAGTTATGAAATGACTCTCAATGATGGGGATAGCGTGGAATTGGTTGCTTGGAGAGACGGTCCCATTACGGGGATAGGACCGTTGCTTCTCGAGATTGAGGATACGTGGCTGCGAATCGATAGGCTTTCGTAGGAGGCTGTAATGGATTTTTACCGGAAGATGTGGTGCGTGGACTGCGAGGCTTTTATCGCAGATGTGGATATTCTCACGCACTTAGCTGCGAATCCCGATCACGGCCTCATTCGAATCGACCATAATGCAGTCGGGAATCCGACTAACGGTCCGGGGTCGTCTATTCCATTTACGGGGTCCGTGTACGTGGATGGAGGACGTACAGATACGTATACGCCGGATGGGAGCATTTCTAAGCCATACAAAACCATTCAGGCCGGGGTTAATAATTGTCCGGTAGGCGGGGTGGTGAAGGTAGCTCGGTGGACTTACGACGAGAATGTCGTGATGCCCGCTTCGAAGTACCTGGATGCGGATCTGGGATCGGTCCTTACTACTGACAGTGGAGATACTCTCACGATTGATGATAGCGGTCCCCCTCCGGTGACTACGTCTCCATCGTTCATTCGAGGGCTTCAAGTCAAATGCAGAGACGCGTCAGGATGGTGTGTCCACCTTATTGGAACAGGTGCGTGGCCAAGTAGTGATGTTTTTGCGGCTTTTCTCGATAACATTTTGGCGTCGGAAAATGATGCCGGGTGTGTCTGGTGTGAAGGAGCCGGTTGCTACTTGACTGATGCGGGGGGTACTGACGGCGATCCTCCCATCTGTATCCGAGTGGGAAGCCCCTCTTCGGATGTAGGGGGCCAGGTAGTTACTGGACGTTTCAATCTTGGGTGCAAGGCAGGAGGTACCGTTTTTGACATCCACGAAAATGCTTACGTGATGGCAGATGAAGCTTCGTGTAACGCGGACGGCGCGGGTGGAGTTGTCGCTAGATTAAATGGATTGGATACGCCAGGTACGTACTTATTTTTCAGTGCTCGAAAAATCACGACAGACTCAGATTGGTTGAGTTATGTGGTGAGTACGGGTGGGAATCCAATAGTGCGAATCGATAATAACTATTCCGAATTTGGAGGTCATTTTTCCGGAGATGTTTTCGACATGCCGGATGGAGGAGTTCTGACCATCTCTGATGCGAGCTATGAAACAGATTTCGGGCGTGTGGTTCGCATGGGCCGGAATACCCCATCACCGTCTTATGGGACGTTGAAACTCAAAGATGTAGAAGGCGTAAGTCGGAATGTTTCAGGGTACGCGGTTGAGTTGGAGGGGGGATTTGGGAATGCGACGCTCTATGACTGCAAGTTTAAAAACCAAAGCGGCGGCGGCACGGGGGTTCTAAAGGCGGACATTTCCGGAGGGAACGCGCTTTTCCTCACTGACGGGTCTTACGAAGGTCTTGGTCCGGTAGTGGATCTTCTTGGAGGCGTCGCGTTCTTGCTTGGAGGGGTAGATCTTATTTCTACTGGAGGAGGTCTTCCAGGGAGCGTACCTCTTGCGGTAGCCGCGGGAGCGACTGTCTACCGGGGGCATTGTAATTTCAGAAGCGGTACACCTA